>CAVKAQ010000009.1:0-54408 GCA_963654225.1 Butyricicoccaceae bacterium
CAAACTTGCGCGTAGCGCAACGCGACCGACCGTCAATAAACAAAGAAGAGGCCAACTGAATTCAGTCAGCCTCTTCTTATCTTTTTGAAGGGAACAAGCCCCTCAGCTTTCTTTACAGATTAGCGTTGTCTTTCTTCCAGTCAGCTACTGCAGGAACGATACCGAGTTCAACGATCTCGTCACGCATTTTGCAGAGGTGAGCGTAAGAAGCATCGAGTGCTGCAAGCTCTTCTGCAGTTCCCTGAGGAAGTACATAGTGACATCCTGTAGCGTCAATCTTTGTAGGCATAGCCATCATCACATTCTTGTACTTGTCTGTGTTGACATAAGTACCTGCAGGAAGTGTGAAAGGCTCTCCGCCCATAGCAGCCTCAATCATCTTGACTGCATTGTAAGCAGGGCTCTGGAATGAAGAACGTCCACGGAGTTTGATGATTGCAGAACCGCCCTGGATTGTCTCCTGCTTGATTTCTGCCATTCTCTCTGCGGAAAGACCCATTTCAGAAAGAGGTTTGCCGTTAACTTTAACCTGAGATGCGAATACTGCCATCTGCTCGCCGTGTCCGCCATAAGTGTGAGCACCTGTTACTGAGCTCTGAGGTACGCCGAACTCTTTTGCAAGATTGCTCTGGAGACGTGTAGAGTCAAGAGCTGCAAGAGATGTAAGCTGCTCAGGCTTCAAACCTGAGTGAATCAATGCTGTGAGCGCTGTTACGTCAGCTGGGTTGAAGATAACTACAACGTGCTTAACGTCAGGGCAATATTTCTTGATATAGTCACCGAACTGAGCGGCGATCTGGCAGTTGCCTTTGAGAAGATCCTCACGGGTCATACCCTCTTTACGAGGTGCTCCGCCTGAAGAAATGATGAATTTAGCATCCTTGAATGCAACCTCAGGATCAACTGTCCAAGTGATGTTTGCACCCTCGAAACCGCAGTGATACATTTCCTCCGCTACACCGTGTACGCCTGGCTCGAAAATATCGTAAAGGCAGATGTTAGGTGTAAGACCAAGCATAAGAGCTGTCTGTGCCATATTTGAGCCGATCATTCCGCCGGCACCAACGATGGTCAACTTCTCATTAGTCAAATACTTCATAATTATACTGAAATTTAGTTATACTTTCTTCTCAAATCGCCGCAAAGATAGCAATTTCTATGAGATAACGGTTTTAACTTCACGGCTTTTTCCAATAATTTGCTGCAAAATTCCCGCCGTCAGACATATTTCGATACAAAACCGACAATATTTCATTCCGCAAGACTAGGCATTCTTCCTATAAAGCCTCGACCACGTGACGATGGACCACAAACCGTTGACAAGATACAGAGCACATACGAGCGGCATAAATACGTGACCGACCGAAATATGCATTGCAAGCTGGGCGATATTCACCAGCAGCCATACAATCCAGCAATCCCACTTCTTCAATGACGACAGAGTCTGCGCCACAAGAATCAGAATGGTTGTGCACGCATCCAGATAAGGTATCGGGTCAGACGTAAATTTGCCCGGGAAAACCACATTTCCGACCAGGCTTATCAGCCACCCCCATACACTTGCCACCAGCAAAACAGAAATCAATATGACTATGCGCTGAGGCCAGGTCAACATCGAGACTTTCAAGGACTTGCCGTCATCGGAACTTTCTTCGCCCGCCTTCGGATGCGTCCAACGATAGTGCCCCAATATATTGATACCAAGTGAGATAGGCTGAAGAAGCAGATTCGCGTACAGGTTCTTGTTGTAGAACATCAGCAGGAGCAGAAATGAATACAGATATCCCGCCCAAAAATTGTATTTGCTGTTGCGCCCGGCCAGAATCACACACGTAAGTCCGACTACCGACGTCAGCAAATCTATCAATATCACGGGATTATCCCCGCCGATGGTGAACAATGTATAATTTATCCAATCCATAATTCAATCTTAACCCACAGAGCCCTCCAGAGACACCTGCAACAGTTTCTGGGCCTCAACTGCAAACTCCATCGGGAGCTTGCTCAGCACCTCGCGCGCATATCCGTTGACAATCAGGCCCACAGCATCCTCCGGGCCGATTCCGCGCTGATTGCAGTAGAACAACTGGTCTTCGCTTATCTTGGATGTCGTAGCCTCGTGCTCAACTACAGCCGTAGCATTGTCACTCCGCACGTCAGGGAAGGTGTGCGCTCCGCAAAGAGAGCCTATCAGAAGGCTGTCGCACTGGGAGAAATTTCTCGCTCCGGCAGCTCCGGGCAACATTCTCACGAGTCCGCGATAACTGTTCTGGCTATGCCCTGCAGAGATTCCCTTGCTGACAATGCGGCTCTTCGTGCCTTTGCCGACGTGTATCATTTTTGTGCCGGTATCCGCCTGCTGATAATTGTTTGTCACCGCGACGGAGTAAAATTCTGAAGAAGAATAATCCCCTTTCAGTATGGTGCTAGGATATTTCCACGTAATGGCTGAACCGGTCTCCACCTGAGTCCAGGAGAGATGCGCGCCCTCCATACAGATGCCACGTTTTGTAACAAGATTGAGAATACCTCCGCGCCCGTTCTCGTCTCCCGGATACCAGTTCTGCACCGTGCTGTATTTGACATCCGCATCCTTCATCACGACAATTTCTACCACTGCCGCATGCAACTGGTTCTCGTCTCGCATAGGGGCTGTGCAACCTTCCATATAGCTGAGCGTTGACCCCTCATCTGCCACAATAAGAGTCCTCTCGAACTGGCCAGTGCCCTTCGCATTGATACGGAAGTAACTTGAAAGCTCCATAGGGCATTTCACCCCCTTAGGAACATAGCAGAATGACCCGTCGCTGAAAACCGCGGAATTCAGGGCGGCAAAATAGTTGTCGCCGGAAGGCACAACTGTAGCCAGATATTTGCGCACCAGGTCGGGATGTTCTTTGACCGCTTCGCTGAAAGAACAGAATATAATTCCCCTGTCAGCCAAATCTTTGCGGAAAGTTGTGGCAACCGAAACGGAATCGAATACGGCATCTACCGCCGTTCCGCCCGCAAGAGCTTTTCGTTCCCGGATAGGAATCCCGAGTTTGTCGAATGTCTCCTCTAGTTTCGGATCAATCTCCGTGGGCTTATCCGAAGGTTTCTTCGGCGCAGCATAATATATAATATCCTGATAATCAATATAAGGCATATCCAGATGACCCCATTCGGGCATTTCCATCTTCTTCCATTTGCGATATGCGTCCAGACGAAAGTCCAACAGCCACTGAGGCTCATTTTTCCTTTCGGAAATCAGCCTGACAATATCCTCGTTCAGCCCCTTGGGAATGAATTCCTGATCGACATCGGTCACAAATCCCTCTTTATATTCGGACTTCGTGATATTGTCCAGCAGTTCTTTCTCTTCGTTAATGTCCATTTCTCTATAAATTCTCCAACTTGGCGCCTTTTTCAAACTTCCTGCGCCTGTACTCGTATATTACATCATCTTCAACAAATCGGCCAGCACAATCGCTGTCATAGCCTCCACTACAGGTGGCGTGCGAAGCGCGAAACAGGCATCGTGCCGTCCCGGAATCTCGAGGTCAGTCATTTCGCCCGTAGCAAAATTGAATGTATGCTGAGCCTTCCCGATACTTGATGTCGGCTTGAACGCCACGCGGAATACCACCGGATTTCCATTTGTTATACCGCCGTTCACTCCGCCGGCTCCGTTCTTTGACGGATGACTTGTATGAAAATTCTGCTGATCAATGCTGTCGAACGGGTCATTGTGCTCGGAGCCTTTCATTCTAGACGCATTGAAGCCGTCACCGAATTCTATGCCTCGGACTCCCGGAATCGAAAATATCGCGTGAGAGATAAGCGACTCAACAGAGTCGAAGAAAGGCTCTCCCAAGCCGGCAGGAACTCCTGTCGCAGTACATTCCACTATTCCGCCGATGGAATCTTTCTCGGCAATCGCCTCATCAAGGACCTTCTTCCAGTCACCGTCCGTGCTTACACCTCCCACTTCGATAAGCTTTGCGTGTATCTCGCAGGCGCACATTTTCTTGGCAACCACACCCGCAGCCACGATAGGCAGAGTCAGCCTGCCGGAGAAATGTCCTCCGCCGCGAGGATCATTGAAATCCAGCCATTTGACACTTGCGGTATAATCCGCGTGTCCTGGGCGTGGCACTTCATTGAACAGCTTGTAATCGCCCGGTTTTGTATTGCGGTTTCTGAAAATTATGGCAAGCGGAGCCCCTGTTGTAAATCCGTTGAACACACCGCTGAGGATTTCCGGCTCGTCAGATTCTATGCGCGGAGTGGTGCCCTTCGGTCCGCTCTTTCGCCTGAGGATATCTTCGACGAAATCTTCCGCTGCTAAAGGAAGTCCCGGCTGAACCCCGTCAAGCACAACGCCTATCGCTGAACCGTGCGACTCTCCGAATATCGAGACTCTGAATTTTCTTCCAAATGAATCCATAATGATTAATTTTTCACTATCCTTTCAAACAAATCAGGGAACGTAGGAAATGACTTTGCGACACACTCCGTATCATCAATTTCTATCGGGCCGTCAGCCCCGAGTCCAGCCACTTTCAACGCCATCAACATCCGGTGGTCGTGGCATGAAGAATATCTACCGCCCTTCAACAGATTGTCAGTCAAGCATCTCTGCGCAAGAGAATGACCCTCTATAATAAGTCTGTCGCCATCAATCCTTGCTTTCACCCCCATCTGCGTAAGCATTGCCAGAATAGCCTTCCCACGGTCGCTTTCTTTATTAGCCAGCCTTCCGACCCCCGCTATCCGACTCGTGCCCTGACAAAAGGCCGCCAGAACAGATATGATCGGGAACAGATCCGGACAATTGCTTGCGTCAATGTCGAATGCAGTAAGCGGTGCACGCTGAACGTGAATCGCACCGTGCGAGTTGTTGTCACCTGCCTGAGACAGGCTTGCGCCGGCTTCCATAAGAATATCCATTACCGACAAATCGGCCTGGAGCGAACCTGTGTCAAGCCCTGACAAGTCCATTTTTCCGAAAACAGCTCCGGCTACGAGGAAATTCGCGGCAGAGCTCCAGTCTCCTTCGATATCAATGTCAGCCGCCTTATACCGCTGCCCGCCTTTGATGTGCAGGACAATCTCAGAACAGTCATTCCAATCCTGACTTTCGGCAAAATCCTGCCCGCCTTCCATATCGCACCACACTTTCACTCCGAATGCTTTCATAACATCCATAGTGATAAAGAGATACGGAATACTCTTAGGCCTCGTTATCTTGATTACAGATTCATTGTCTGACAATGCGAGAGCCATCATCAGTCCTGAGATTATCTGAGAACCTCCGGCGCCCGAAATCGTAGCATTCCCGCCTGCAACATTTCCTTCCACACGAAGAGGCACGAACACATCTTCAACATTATCCGACTCTCTGTCAAGCGGTTTCAGTTCAACATCGAAAGCCCGCATAATTTCTCTGGCGCCTTTCAACGGCCTTTTGACGAGCGTTCCTTCTCCGGAGATTTCAACGCTTCCGCCACCGATTGCCGCAGAAAGCGGAATCATAAGTCTTGTGAGCAGTCCCGACTCTCCCACGTGCAGTTTATTGACATTCAGAGATTTCGGCGATGCACCTATGCCTTTTATGGTAATGGAAGAACCATCCTTGACAGGCTTGCCGTCACGATAGGATATGCCCAATCTGACATCCGCCCCGAGTGCCCTTGCAACCGAAATCGCAGATTCGTTGTCCCCGCAGGCGGAATATCCCCTCAGGACAGACGTACCTTCAGCCAATGCCGCAGCGATTATCGCCCTTTGCGCAAAGCTCTTTGATGCAGGCATCTGCAATGCAACATCTTCAGAATCAGTCTTATCCGCACAAACTTCAACCGGTTTGAACTTTGTCGGCTCGCCGTAAACAAGACGTTTCATTTCGCCGACGGAGATCTGTCCCGGAGCTGCTGCTTCATCCTCTGAAAGCGACGCATAAGTATATGGTGCGCCTTTGGCTAGACATTCCACTCTTGAATTTCTGCCGTTTTCGCCCATAGCGAAAGCTATGAGCTTTGCCGGATCGAAGGAATCATAAAGTTCCAGCACACGTTCACTGTCAGCAGCATTGGAGGCTGCAGTGACAATTTTCGCAATATCCGCTCCGATACTGAAACACTTCTCAGTCAACGCTTTAAGAGCTTCCAACGAATCAGTCCCGCTGAAATCGTGATATGAGCGGATCAGGACTGTTCCGCTTTCATTGGTCTCCCTGCGGATTCTTTTGGACATCATCGGAGGAGCCTCTATCTCCAAGTCGGCAAATGCCGCTCCTGCGTGGATAGCCGTAGTGAGTCTGGATTCAGCCTCTTGGACAGCTTTAGTGTCTATCTTTCTGGTGTCAGACGGCATCAGTTCGGCATCACCGGCAATCCGCTTCTTTATCTCGCCGATACGGCAAGTCGCCACAAGAGGGACGTCCGATGTGGAAAATAATTCTTCTATGTCATCCGGAGACAGCGGGCATCTGTCCAGCCGTATCTCGGCCATTTCGACGTCTCCGCTTTCGAGAATCGAAAAAATCTCCTCCAGAGTTTTATTCTGTATTGTAGTGCAAATCATTATTCCGCAAAGATAGTGAATGCGCACCGAAAAGGGAAATGTCCGGCGGCCTCTTCTGTTTTGACTTTCCAAAACCGCTGTGTAACTTTGTCGCTGATAAGTCCGTATCTGCTTGATGGCAAATAGAGGGCATATCCGTAAAATTCAAATTGATGGTACAATTCCCTGGAGAATTCTGGAAGGACTACGAACTGGTCGATTCCGGAGATGGCGAGAAACTTGAGCGTTTCGGAAATTACTATATGATCAGGCCCGAACCTAAGGCGTTGTGGTCCAAATCATTATCCATAGAAGAGTGGAGCAGTATGGCGCATACCCGTTTCCGCCCAGGCGCAGGATTTTCAAGGGCGGGAAAAGAAGACAGCGGAACTTGGGAACGCCTGAAGCGCACTGACGACCAATGGTATATAAAATATAAGGGTTCACAGAAAGGTCTTGATTTCAGTCTGAGACTGGGACTTACCGCGTTCAAGCACGTCGGGGTGTTCCCGGAGCAGGCCCCGAACTGGGAATATATCTATCGGGAAACTTCAAAGCTGGTGCGCGATGCCGAAGAAAAAGGTCTTGGCGCCAAGCCTAAAGTCCTGAATCTCTTTGCTTATACCGGAGCGGCGTCTCTTGCGGCCAAAGCTGCGGGCGCAGATGTCACACATCTTGATTCGGTACGCCAGGTGGTCACCTGGGCTCACGGGAATATGGACAGCAGTCATCTCAAGGACATAAGGTGGGTAGTCGAGGACGCGATGAAATTCGCCAAACGCGAGGCCAAGAGAGGCAATGTATATCAGGGAATCATACTTGACCCTCCGGCTTATGGGCACGGCACTGACGGAGAGAAATGGAAACTCGACGAATGTCTTTTCGAAATGATGAAGACCGTCAACGCGATTTTGGCTCCGAAAGACAGCTTTATGGTGCTCAACCTCTACTCCAACGGTTTCTCCCCAGTCCTGGGAGAGACTGTCGTACGCGAGGCACTTGGACTCCACAACGCGCAACCGGGAGCTGACGCGCCATTCGCGCTCGAATCGGGAGAGCTCGCCCTCAAGGACAGATTCGGCAAGATTCTGCCGCTCAGCATTTTCGTAAGATTGAAGAGATAAAGTATTCAGGCACAGGGCGGCCAGGACGCCGTAAATTTATGCGTATGCCAAAGAAAGAGAATATACAGGGAATGTTCAACAACATCGCTCCCGACTATGACAAATTGAACCACATAATGTCTCTGGACATAGACAAGACGTGGCGCAAAAGGGCATTGAAATGTATTTTCAAGCCAGATCAGACTGAACGTGCGATGGCTGCGGACGGAGACAGCGAGAGCGGAGGTCTGCATATTCTGGATATCGCCTGCGGCACAGGTGATTTCTCGATTGCCATAGCAAAAGAGATGTTGAGAAGAGCGAACATTCAGCAGCATTCCACCGGGAAATCCACGGAACGCACATCGAAGAAGCTGACACAAAATGCATCGGAGGATTCATCTGATGAAGATAGCGTCCGCGACAATGGCGGACAGGACGGGAACGTTCAGAGCGTGGCAAGCACTGGCGGATATTGGCCAGGACACGTCACCGGAGTTGACCTCTCGGAGGGGATGCTCAAGATAATGGGAGAAAAAATCAAGTCTGAGCATTTGGAGGAGCTTGTTTCATACGAGCAAGGCGACTGCGAGAGACTCCGCTTTGACGACGGTGCTTTCGACCGCGTCACAGTCGCATTCGGAGTACGCAACTTCGAAAACAGGGAGGCCTGCCTGCGTGAAATTCTCAGAGTGCTGCGTCCCGGTGGCGAACTGGTGATTCTGGAGCTGTCCGTGCCTTCCAATGCTGTGTTGCGCTGGCTGTTCAAGTTGTATTTTGTCAACATATTGCCGTTCATCGGTGGAAAGGTTTCTGGCGACAAGGCCGCTTACAAATATCTCCCGGCATCCGTGCTGAATTTCCCGGGCAAGAACGAATTTCAGCACACCCTGCGGACCTGCGGATATAAAAGAGTACAGCACAAAGCATTCACTCTTGGAATCTGCAGAATGTACACCGGTGAAAAATAATGTCCGGCTGACCTTTTCGAAATTAATTGTTAAATTTGCAGAATGTTCAGAGGCTGAGGCCCGTCGCGCTTTTCAGGCGGAATTGATGAGGCCAGAGAACACAAAATAGAATAGTTATAATTAACAATATTGTTTTTATTATGCAAAAGCACATTGATACTTACGATTTTACTGGCAAAAAGGCCATCGTGAGAGTTGATTTCAACGTTCCTCTTAACGAGAAATTTGAGATCACAGATGATACCCTCGGACGTCCGAAGGGAGTAGATGCAAAATTCTCTCTCAAACACATTGTTGATCACGTTTCAGAGTGCCTCGGAGTTCCTGTTCAGTTCGCTGACGACTGCATGAAGGCTGACGCACAGGCTGCCGCTCTCAAGCCGGGCGAGGTGCTTCTTCTTGAGAACCTCCGTTTCTATGCAGAAGAGGAAGGCAAACCTAGAGGACTGAAAGATGACGCTACAGACGACGAGAAGGCTGCAGCAAAGAAGGCTGTGAAAGAAAGCCAGAAAGAGTTTGTAAAGCATCTCGCATCTTATGCTGACTGCTACATCAATGACGCTTTCGGTACAGCACACCGTGCACACGCATCTACAGCGCTTATCGCAAAATACTTCCCTGAGGACAAGATGTTCGGCTTCCTTATGGAGAAAGAAATCAAGGCCATCGACAATGTCCTGAAGAACGCAAAACGTCCTTTCACTGCAATCATCGGCGGTTCAAAGGTTTCTTCAAAACTCGGTGTAATCAAGAACCTTCTCGGCAAGGTTGACAACCTCATCATCGGTGGCGGTATGGGTTACACTTTCATCAAGGCACAGGGCGGAAAGATCGGTACTTCTCTCCACGAGGATGACCTCATCCCAGAGGCTCTCGAGGTTATGAAAGAGGCTAAGGAGAAAGGCGTAAATCTTTCATTGTCAGTTGCTACTGTTGCTGCAAACGAATTCAGCAACGATGCAGAGCACAAAGTTGTTGACATTTTCGACATTCCTGACGGATGGGAAGGAATGGATGCCGCTCCGGAGTCTCTCGAGAACTGGAAGAAGATCATCCTTTCTTCAAAGACAGTTCTTTGGAACGGCCCTGTAGGCGTATTCGAGATGCCTACATTCGCAAAAGGTACTCTTCAGATCGCTGAATACCTTGCTGAGGCAACAAAGAATGGCGCTTACACCCTCGTAGGTGGTGGCGATTCAGTTGCAGCTGTTACCAAGATGGGTTATGCTGACAAAGTAAGCTACGTTTCTACCGGTGGCGGCGCAATGCTTGAGGCTATCGAAGGAAAGGTTCTTCCAGGCATCGCAGCTGTAGAGGAATAATTGACAGACTGTCCGGCATTCTCCTGAACGGAAGATGCTAAGACTTGAATAAAAAAGAGGAAATGACGATTAGCCATTTCCTCTTTTAGTTTATTATATCCTCAAGTTTGCGTCTTACCCTCAGTCACTTCGTGACAGGATGGTGCTCACACCACCCTACGGATTCCCAACCCCTGCAGGCTGTGCCTGCTGTCCCTAGGGACAATTTCGCACCTCCGGTGCGGTAGAAGTTTTACTGGGGACCGTATTCCCCAGGCCCGTTGGGTCGCTACGCTCCGATATGCTACAGCACTTCTTCTTTACGTCAAAAAGAGGCAGATGGCCGGAGCGAATTTTGGTTTTCGTGAAAATTTGCATTAACTTTGCGCAGAATCAAATACGTTTAAGGTTTTATATGGAGCCTCCCAGTTCTGTAAATAAGGAACAAACATTGACAGCGGGAACGCCGGTTGACGACCCCCTGTCGAAAATTTCTATCAACGAATCCTATCTTGTAGTCACAAGTTTTTCTGATGAATGTCAGGAAAATGATTATGTCGTGTGTGGATATTCTCCGCGCACAGGGTTGTCGTATTTCGGCACTGCAAGCACTCTGTGGGAATCTTAACGCAATTACATTATGGCACTATATTTAAAGAAAGTACTTGACAATAAAGCAGAAATCGCCGTTTGGCAGATAACTGAGACCGAAGAAGAACTTAAGGCATTGACTTCCACTCCGAGCGACGAGATGGAGGAGATTTCGTGGATAAAAAGTGAATCGATGCGCAAGCAGAGACTCGCAGTAAGAGCACTCCTCAACGTGCTGTTCGACGAGAAAGTTTATCTTAGCCATCACGACAACGGCAAGCCTTTCCTCGAGAACAGAGTCACCAATATAAGCATCACTCATACGGACAAATATGTGGCTGTCATCCTGCACGAGACCGAAGACGTCGGCATCGACATCGAGTCCCTGGACAGAGACTTCACCGCAGTTGAGCTGAAAGCATTGTCAGAAGATGAGATAGACGACCTGGATGACGACAAGAGAAACGAGCAGCTCGCCATCTACTGGTGCGCCAAGGAGGCCATTTTCAAGAGATTGTCTCTCTACAACGTCAACTTCGCAGAGCAGATTGAGGTGGAGCGTTTCCATCCGAAAGGAGAAGGCGAACTTGATGCGACATTCATCCACAAAGACGGATACGAAGAAGAGTTCGAGCTGGAATACATCACATTCGACAGACACGTACTGGTCTGGGAAGTGGGTTAACAGACAATTATTTGCGGGCCAGGAACACACCTGATTCGAACTCCAGACTTGTACGGATAAATTCACGGGCTTCCTTTTCGGGGAGTCCGTTTTTCAATAATTCTTCTATCATCGTGAAGATCCTGATGATGCTCATATATATGACAAAATCAGTCACATCCGTCGCAACGTTCAAGCCCGGATACAATCGGGACAACTCAGCCAGACTTTCTCTGACTCCGGATATATGTTCACGCGCGAATACGCTGGGAAAATCCTCCAGTGCGGAGCCGTTGGAACGAAGAAGCAGAACATTGAGCGGGGTCCTGAATTCTTCAATAAGATTCAGATATTCCTCAACGACCACCGATGCGTCACCTGTCGTTCCGAAAGACTCCAGATAGTTGAGTTTATGCTCCTTATGAGACAGAGCAACAGCCTTGAGTGCATCCACTGCGGGAACGGTCACCACCTTCAGAAGTTCATCCTTGTCCCGGTAATAGTTGTAGATATTCCCGACAACGATGTCACACCTCCTGGCGATTTCACGCATTGAAGTCCCTAAAAAACCTTTCTCCAGGAACAGCGCAGTGGCCTCCTGGAGAATCTTGGTTGATATTTCGCCTTTTCTTGTCTGCATCTCCGCTAAAAACTTTTCAAAGTTACCGCAGAGATACCTGACCATCAATCCCAATAAATTGGGATTCTCGTATGGTTTATCCGATGTAGCTCGTAAGAATCTTCATTCCTTCTGACGGAGTGAAGGTCACGCCTTTGGATGTAGCAGGAATCAGGACAGTCTCACCTTGATGAATCGTCAAAGTATGATCCTCGTCTTCGTGATCTGTGAGCATTCCTTTGCCATCAAGACACATTACCACAAGGAAAGAATCTATGGCCGAAAGGTCTTTAGTGAAAGGTTTGTCAAGATTATACTCGCTGGTTGTGAAATATTTGCACTCCACCAGAACATTCTCGGCATCCTTCTTTTCCGTGTAGTTTGTCTTGTACTCAGGATAAACCGTATAGTCTATGGCATCCTTCGCCTGCTCGGTATGCAGTTCACGAGGCTTGCCGTCCAGACCGAGACGGCCGTAATCGTAGATTCTGTATGTAATGTCCGATGTCTGCTGAATCTCAGCGATGAAGCAACCCGTTCCGATGGCGTGGATACGTCCTGCAGGCAGGAAGAAGACATCTCCGGCTTTGACATCGAAGTTCGTCAGGACATCTGTAATGGTGTTGTTTTCAATCCTTTCGACATATTCTTCCGGAGTAATCTGCTTGGAAAGACCTGAAAGAAGATGCGCCCCCTTGTCTGCCCCTACGACATACCACATCTCAGTCTTGCCCTTGGAATTGTGGCGCTTTGCCGCAAGTTCGTCGTCAGGATGCACCTGGATTGACAAATCGCTCTTAGCATCGATGAACTTTATGAGCAGCGGGAACTCGTTGCCTGTATTGGCATATACTTTCTCGCCGACAAGTTTGCCCTTGAACTGTTCAACCAGTTCGGTTATGGTCTTGCCTTCGTATTCTCCGTTTGCGATGACGGATTCGTGTCCCTTCACTCCTGAAAGTTCCCAGCTTTCTCCGATATTATGCTGGTCTGTAACAATTTCCTTGTAAGGTGCTATTTTTTCGCCACCCCAGACCACAGTCTTGAGGATCGGCTTGAATTTTAAAGGATATTGATTCATGTTTATGATTTATTTATCCAACTGATTAAGGGCGAAAGTATATGCGCCGAGAGATATCGCCTTGCTTGCGCCAATCTTCGACTTCATCACGCCAAGCCTCTTCTGCGGGTCATACGTAACAGTTTTCTCCGAGCCATAGACCTTAATCTGCCTTGCTTCACCTTTCGCGAATGCCTTGAACTCTTCAGGGTCGTCCAGATTGTAAACCTTAGGCTGAACCTTTCCGATTGTGTCTCCGGAAACCGTCTTAACGGTAGAGCGCATAGACTCAAGTATGCCCGGCATAATATATTTCTCGCTGTTCATCAGGCCACCGCCGATGCAGATGATGCCGTCAAACAATGAAGCCGCTATTGCCATCCCGTCACCGGCAGCCGCTCCAAGGTCGTGGAACGCCTTGAGAGCCGCTTTCTTGTCGCCCTCTCTCTCGCCGTTGCAGATTTCCGCAATTTCCTTAGGTGTCAGACCGTGATCCATATTCCCGCTCTCTTCACCGTAAACCCTTATCACTGCGCGAATTGAAGCGCTGTCCTCGAGGATGTAACCCGGCATTCTGAAGTTAGGCAGACAATATGTCTCCACGCAAGAATTGTCGCCCTGATTCAGCTGTCCATTGAGCACAAAACCTACTCCGAGGCCTGTTCCGAACGTATATCCGATGAGATTGTGGAACTGCTTGCTGCTGCCGGCCTCCTTCAGTTTCTCATTCAGATATGGAAGAGATCCTCCGATTGCCTCGCCGTAAGCATAAAGGTCACCGTCGTTGTTGATATAAACAGGAACGCCGAACTTCTCCTGAAGGAACGGTCCCAAAGCCACGCCGTCACGGAATGACGGGAAGTTTGGAAGATATCCGCCGATGATTCCGTTAGGATAATCCGCAGGACCGGGGAATGCAAAACTGATGGCTACAGGCTTGCTGTCAAGCTTCTCTATGATTGCGCTGAAACCGTCAACCAAAGTCTTGAGACAGAGGTCGAGATTCTTTGCATTGGACGGAAGTGTAAGAGGATCAACGATATACTCCCCTCCTTTCATTGCGCTGAACACCATATTGGTTCCGCCGGCATCCAAAGTCAATACAATTCTTGGGTCTGATTTATAGTTTGTCATAATAATACTGTTTTTGTCAAATAAAACGCGCTCTACGCTACATAATTAGTACCATACTTTAGGCTCCGAGCCCATTTTGAATACTAGTTCGCCACCGCGGTAGATGTCAGAGTATTCGATATATGGAAGTTTGTAGTCTTCCCCGTTGAGTTTGATGCTCTGAATGTATTTGTTTTCAGCGCTCAAGCCGTCCGCAATCACGGTGAAAGTACCGCCGGAAACCTTGACCTGAGCCTTGTCGAATGCAGGCTTGCCGAACCAGAAGTGAGGCACCGCAGGTTCAGCCTGATAGAATCCGAGGCTTGAGAGAATATACCAGGCAGACATCTGACCAACGTCCTCGTTACCGGCAAGTCCGTTAGGATCATTGAAATAGAAATCCTTGTAAATCTTTCCGGCAAGATCTGCTGTCTTCCACGGCTGATGCGCCATAGTATAGAAGTAGATTATATGATGGCTAGGCTCATTGCCGTGCGCATACTGTCCGATCAATCCGGAGATGTCGTTGGACTTGTTCTCCCCGACAATCTTGCTGTCTGCGGCGAACAGAGAATCCAGCCTCTCCACGAACTTCTCTTCTGAGCCATAGATATTTACGAGGCCGCTGAAATCCTGCGGAGCGAGCCAGGTGTACTGCCAGGCATTGCCTTCGCAATATACGTCGGCCCTGTGCTCGGACTGGTATGGATTGAACGGCTCGATGAACTTGCCGTCGGCATTCTTGCCACGGATAAAGAGAGTTGTGGTGTCGAAGTAGTTTCTGTATGAATGGCTGCGCTCCAGGAAATAATTGTAGTCATCGTCTTTGCCGAGATATTTGCAAGCCTGGGCCATAGCTCCGTCGGCGATTGCATATTCCATATCGAACGCTACAGACTCCTCGAAACTCTTGTCTGCAGGAATGAATCCATACTTCATTCTCAAATCCTGTCCCCTGTCCGGTCTCATCTCCGAATCCTTGAGAGCCTTGTATGCCAGGTCTTTATCAAATCCGTCGAAACCTTTGACGAGGATGTCAGCCATTGCCACGACACCAGGGTTTCCTACCATACAGTCGGTTTCGTTGCCCCAGAGATGCCATACCGGCAATTTACCCTGCTCCTTGTAGATATGCAGCATCGTGTTGGCGATATCGTTTATCTTCTCAGGATGAATGACCGTCATCAACGGCATTGCTGCACGGTAGGTGTCCCACAATGAGAATACAGTGTAATTGACAAAGTCGGCACCGGTACGTACCTGGTCATCCGAGCCTCTGTAATCTTTGTTCACGTCATTGAACACGCAAGGCTCTATCATCGAATGATACAGCGCCGTGTAGAATACGGTGCGGGCATCTGAATCAGCAGTAGTAACCTGGATTTTGGACAATTCTGCATTCCAGGCTTTGTGTGCGTCCTCCGCTGTGGCTTCGAAATCCCAGCCGGAAAGTTCTGCCGACATATTCGCCTTGGCTCCTTCGACGCTCACCGGTGATATTGCCACCTTTACGAGTATCTGTTCGCCATCTGACGTATTGAAATCAGCTCTGCCATATTCTCCGTCAACCTCAAATTTGTCGAACGGCTTGCTGAACTGTGCGTAAAAGAATATTTTCTGATTCTTCGCCCATCCGGTGGAATATCTGTATCCACTGACAGTTACGCTGTCCACCTGCTCAATCGATGTCTCAGTGGCCTTGTCCCAGCATCCGCCGTTTTCCAAGTCGAAAACTATTGCTGATGCACTGCTTGCAGGGAAGGTATAACGATGGAGGCCGACTCTGCTTGTGGCGGTGAGTTCTGCCGTGATGCCATAACGTGTAAGAGGTACGCTGTAATACCCCGGACGGGTAACTTCCTTGGTTCTGTCAGCATAAGACCAAAGTCCGCTATGTATCGCTTCTTCAATCTGTTCAGGTGTTGCATTCTCTGCCGGCTCCACTCCGCGGGCATATTTCACGTCACCTATGACAGGCATAACTGTAACGTCAAAGAGATCGCCGATACCTGTGCCTTCGAGATGCGTATGGGAGAATCCGATTACAGTGGAATCGCTGTCGTGATAGCCGGAGCACCAGTCCCAAGTCTGCGGGATGCTGGTAGGTCCGAGCTGCACCATACCGAACGGCACATTTGCGCCCACGAATACGTGCCCGTGTCCGCCTGTTCCGATTTTTGTGTTGACATACTGCGTGTAGTCAACTGTTTCTGTGGACTTTGCGCATCCTGCCATCATAACCAGAGGCAGCGCAAGTGTCAATATTTCATATCTCATATTCTGTGTTTTTGTTGTCTGTTACTGTTATGTTCATTTACTGCGCGTGCAGTTGAACTTGACTTCCGAACCGGTCGTCAGGTCCTTGTGCGCAACACGGTAGGCTTTGACAGTCTTGCCGTTTATTTTCATCGACTGAATCCTGTCATACATTCCGTCCGCTACCGAGGATTTCCCCGCCGAAACCGTCTTCTGCACTGTCAGTTCATCGTGTCCGTCATACCATTTCGGATCGAGTAAAATCGTAATCTTGTCAAATGCCGGCGCGGTAAGCGTGTAATACGGTTCTCCAGGACAGTCCGGATAGAATCCCATCATAGAAAAAACCGCCCAGGCCGACATTGTTCCAGTGTCATCATTGCCGGGAATGCCGTCGGGCTTGGTCGTAAAATATTTGTCCAGAAGCTGCGGAATCAGTTTCTGCGTACGCCATTCCGACCCTTTGAATCTGCTGAAAAGGTAGGCATAAGCTATATCAGGTTCATTTGCAGGATCATACAGGCCCTCGTCAAACACTTTCTGCAGCTTTGTAACAAAAGCGTTATTGCCACCCATAAGTTTAGCATACCCTTCAACATCGTGCGGAATGAAGAATGTATAGTTCCAGGCACTGCCCTCGTGAAATCCGGGGACATCCTCGAAATTTTCTCCCTGACGAGGATTGAACGGAGCCAGAAAAGTGCCTTCTGGCGTGATAGGACGCAGTGTTCCGGATTCCTTGCTGTAGTAATGCCTGTAATTCAGCGATCTGCTCCTGAAAAGTTCTGCATCTTCTTTCTTTCCGAGATTCTCGGCCAAAAGTGACAGAGCATTGTCCGCAACATAGTATTCCAGAGCGTGTGAAACAGAATTGTCACCGGAGAAATCAGCCGCAAAATACCACAGCGGAATATACCCGAGCTTCACATACGGCTTATTGTCAGGGCGCATCAGGTTTCCTGCAGTAGTGTCGGTGGCAGATTTGACGAATGCCTCATACGCCGTTTTGATATCGAAATCCTTGAGACCTTTCAGCCAAGTGTCTGCAATCACAGGAACCGCAGGGTCACCCTCCATCGTAAATGTCTCTCTTCCATAGAGTTCCCATTTAGGCATCCAGCCCCATTCCTGATACATCGAGACCATAGATCTGACCATATCGAGCTGCCTTTCAGGAAACAGCAGCGTCATCAACTGATGAACATTGCGATAAGTATCCCACAATGAGAATACCGTGTATCTGTTGTGCCCGGGCTCAACTTTGCCTATACCAGGCTTACCCGTGTCATATCTTGCCGTAGCTGTGTTTTCCGGAATGCGGACGCCTCCAGTGTATTCCATCACAGGATATTCACCGTTCACGTCGTTAAGGATGTTTGGATGGATAAGCGTGTGATACAGAGCCGTATAAAATACTTCTTTCTGCTTCTCCGTACCGCCTTCCACCTTGACGCGGGACAAATCGCTGTTCCATCCGGCGACAGCGTCATTGTGCACCTTGTCGAAATCAAATCCGCTTTGCTCGGCGTCCAGATTCATTCTGGCATTCTCGCAGCTCACGAAAGACACGCCAAGCTGAACTTCAATCTGCTCTCCATCGCCGACATTGTCAAAACTGTACCAGAATCCCACGTCATCGCCTTCAATCTCACGCGCATATCTGGTATATAGTTTATACTTTCCCTGATCTTTATCCCAAGCGGCTTCCGCCGTCATAGGACGCTGTTTTTTCCAATATCCCGAACGCGACGGAGCCTTGCTGACACGCATCACGAAATAAATCGGGAACACAGCCTGAGAGTTATAGCAGAAAGTCCCAAGCACTTTGGAGCCCTCGATTTCAGTCTCGCTCACCTTGCGCACCATAGCTCCGGATTCATTGGTGAGACCTTCTCCTAGGTTTATCAATATATTAGCCTGACCGGACCTGAATGTATATCTTTCGATACTTGTGCGGGCAGTCGAAGTCACCTCCGTCTTGATGCCATACCTCACCAAAGTGTTGGTGTAATAGCCCGGAGACGCGCTTTCGTCAACATATTCAGAACCATATTTCCGGTAGTCAACCTCGAGAGCACCGGAGGTCGGCATAGTGAGAAGAGATCCGAGTTCCGGGCATCCGACGCCGCTCAGATTTACGTGCGAAAACCCTGTAAAGAACTTGTTTTCATAGCAATACGGAGTTGACCACCATCTGCTGTCCTTGTCCCAGACATTCTCGTCTGAGCCCATAACGTTGAACGGAGAGACGCTCATCATACCGTTAGGGCACACTGCACCCGGGTTTGTCGTCCCGAAATTGGTTGTCCCGACAAACGGATTCACATACCTGACCGGAGAGTCTTGCCCATCCGACGCAAAAGATGAAACTCCCTGCCCGAGCAACAGGGCCAGGGCAAGGAGCGATATGGATAAACACCTTGCAGTCATAAGATTACAAGATATTTGTTCTCTTTGTGAATTCGATGATTTCCGGGATATATCCGAACGCAAGACCTGTCACAGTGTCCGCACATCCGTAATAGACGGCGACTCTTCCCGTATCAGGGTCGTGCAATGCTGCGCAAGGGAAGGTCACGTCAGGAACATCGCCTGTCAATTCATATATCTCGCGAGGAGAAATGAGGTATTGTCCGCTTCGCGCAATGACTTTCCACGGCTGCTCAAGGTCGAGAAGCGCAGAGCCGAATGCGTAAACATATCCATTGCAGGAATGAAGAACTCCGTGATAGAACAGCAGCCATCCCTCGGAGGTCTCAATAGGAACAGGACCTGCGCCTATCTTCATACACTGCCAGGCACTCACCTCGAACGGTGCCGGAGCCATCACGTGGCGGTGATGTCCCCAATACTCCATATCAGGAGACTCTGAATAGAATATGTCTCCGAATGCAGTGTGTCCTGTGTCGCTAGGACGCGAGAGCAGCGCATATTTACCGTTGATTTTCTTAGGAAAAAGCACGCCGTTCCTGTTATAAGGAAGGAATGCGTTCTCCATCTGATGGAATGTCTTGAAATCCGTAGTCCAGGCAACTCCGATGGTAGGGCCGTGATAGCCGTTGCACCAGGTCACATAGTATTTGTCTTCAATTTTCGCAACTCTTGGGTCATATCCGTACACCCACTCGGCAACTTCAGGATCCGCTCCCGTAAACTTGATTGTATCAGGATTGATGTCCCATTTGAAGCCATCCTTGGAAAAGCCTGCGTGCAGAGTCATCCTGCGGTTCTTGTCATCGCAACGGAATACGCCGGCGAATCCACCCTCGAAAGGAACGACTGCAGAATTGAAAATACTGTTGGAATCAGGCAGTAAATCTCTGGGAATCACTGGGTTTGCAGAATATCGCCACAATGGGTCAGAGCATCCTGCAGGACGGTCTTGCCAAGGTAAATTAGGGAGAGAATTTCCTTGAATTTTGATGGATTTCATAATCTTAATCGGTTTTAGCATATATCTTACAAATATACAAAACCTTTTGCATATAAGGGGCATCCGGAATTCTTTGCTGAAGATGATTTTTATTATCATCTTTGCGTTGTTTCTTAACAAGTAGAGTTTATTATGAAAGTAGCAGTAGTGGGCGTCACCGGATTGGTGGGCACAAGAATGATAGAAGTTTTGGAAGAACGCAATTTTCCGGTAACGGAATTTCTTCCTGTAGCGTCTGAACGTTCTGTAGGACGCAAAGTTACATTCAAAGGTAAAGAATTTGCTGTCATCAGCGCGGAACAGGCAATCGAGGCAAAGCCTGACGTCGCGATATTTTCAGCAGGAAGTGGCCCTTCAAAAGAGCTCGCGCCTAAGTTTGCCGCAGTCGGATGCTACGTCGTGGACAATTCTTCGTGTTGGAGAATGGACCCGACCAAGAAACTGGTCGTCCCTGAGATCAATGCTGACGTGCTTACAAAGGATGACTATATCATAGCCAATCCTAACTGCTCGACAATCCAGATGCTGCTGCCGCTTGCGCCTCTCCATAGAAAATATCATATAAAGAGAATCGTAGTCTCTACATATCAGAGCGTTACGGGAGCAGGCAACAAGGCCGTAGCTCAGATGGAAGCCGAAAGGAACGGCGCCGCGTGGGGAGAATATCCGGCAAAGTTCCCGTATCCGATAGACCAGAACATCATTCCTCACATTGACGACTTCCTTGAGAACGGCTACACCAAGGAGGAGATGAAGATGGTCAACGAGACTCACAAGATTCTGGGGGACAACACAATAGGTGTTTCAGCAACCACAGCGCGAGTTCCTGTCATCGGCGGCCATTCTGAGTCTGTGAACATCGAATTTGACAAGGACTTCGAGCTGGAAGATGTGCGCAAGATATGGAGCGAGGCTCCGGGAGTCACTGTACAGGATGACACTTCCAAGAACATCTATCCGATGTGCCGCTATGCGCTCGGACACGACGACGTGTTCGTGGGACGTCTCCGCAGGGATTTCTCTGTAAAATCCGGCCTTAATTTCTGGTGCGTTTCCGACAATATCAGAAAGGGCGCGGCAACCAATGCCGTCCAGATTGCGGAAGTTCTTCTGCAGAAAGGCTTTATCGGGTAAACACTGCTCTCCGCGGTATATTCGCACTCCTGAAGTCAGTCTCCTGATAACCCGAAATGGTTAGCTGACAGTAATATACAAACACCGGCTGAATCCTCGGCTTCGTAAAATTAGCCTCTGAATCTCAGTCGGTGTTTTTGTATTATATCCTCTCAGGCTCGGCCGCTACTTCACGGACGCGGAGATGTCTTTCTTCTCAGCGATGACGTCCTTGTCTTGGTCATACAACGGGCTGTACTTTCCTCTAGGGATGTCCCTGAATATGTAGTAGTTGGCTGCACGTGCCGCAACGATATGATCTGTAACGGCGGTATTTACGGCCGAAACGACAAGCGAAATCAGAGAGCTCATTCCTGAGCTGCCCGAAGACACGGACAAATCGAGATAGAGTTTGCAGCTTCTGTCGAAAAGAATCTCACCCGTGTATGCTGACTTTATGAAATACCGGATATCCGCCTGTATTCCAAAACCTTTCTTCGCCCACTGATTGATTTCGGAGAACACCACTGCATCGCATCCGAAATAATCCTTGAATACCGTAAGCGGAGCATCCACGAAATTCTCTGAATCATAAGCGCTTTCGCTCTTGAGAATATCTATTGCCAGAAGAGGTGAAATGACATAATATCCTGCTTCAGCCAAAGGCTTGCTGATGGAGGTGTAGAGATAATCCTTCGCCTCGACATTTGAAGTGTTGTTGATAGGAGGCATTATAAGCAGAGTCACCGGCTTCTCCTCGTACATCTTGGCATATTGCTCGCCACGAGTCAACTTGTTTGTAGGGCCGCACGATATTGCAAGCAGCGCTACGGCCATAAGGCCTATAAAACTCTTTCTCATAAGCTCTCCTTGAATTTTTTGATAAGCGGCAATATGAATTTCTCTGCTTCGGGATAATATTCAATTTCCTTCTGCATCATCAGTTCCCCGCGCTCTCTGAAAGTGGACACTAGGTCCACGCCTTCAAACACTTTCTTCTGGGCCGGAGTAGCGTGCTCCGCGAATGTAGCCGCAGTCTCAGGCTTGAGAAGCAGATAACCATACTCGGCGCAGATTCCCGGAGGCGGTACTTTCCTTGACCCGCCAGGGTTAGTAACCATATTCTCATAAGCCACCAGAAGCGCACAAGTCACCTCAGGGGTCTGTTTATCAAAGGTTTTGTAGGCCAGGTTCTCATATACTGTAGTGCCGTTGGTATTGCCGCCCCAATAATAAAGAGGGACGGTAGTGCTGACGCCGCACGAACACAGCATAAGGCACAGGGCCGAAGCAATCAATGCGTGTTTCATAGGCTAAAGATCTATAATTCTGTGTTCTGACGTAGATATGAACAGAGTCTTGTTGTAAATCTCCTGTCCGTTGCTGAGAACTCTCACGTTGTGTTTCCCCGGAGTGACAGTGATGGTGTTGTACGCGGTAGCCTTGATCTTGCGGTCCGCCTTGTATGCCTTCTGCTTCACGGCATTGACGCTGTATTCCGCGTCATCTACCACTACCACAATCGGAGTGGTTGCAGCGGCTGTGAATGAAAGCTGCGCCACATCCTCTTTGCCGGATGAAACTGAATAAGTACCGACACCGCAGCTATAAACTGCCATAACGGCTACAAGAAGTATAATTATCCTTTTCATAATCTTAGGCTATTTGTCAGAAATGTAATAATCATTGAATGACTCCGTGTTCAGAGGCTGCCCCGAATATGAGCAATACGAAATCTCACTCTCAGGAGTGTCGCCTATTGACTGAAGTATAGTTACAGTCCCCATCTTGGTCCCCGGGAGTTCGATCTTCATTCCAGTCTGAGGATTGGTCACGACCTTGCCTTTCTTGTACACATTGAATGTGTCTCCTGCGGAAAGGCCCTGGGAAGCGCCTCCTGAGATGATATATGAGCCCTCGTCCTCAGCCAGGATGTATGATTTCCACGGCTGGTCCATACATTTGTTGATGATGTTCTCGACAAGTTTTCCCAATGCGGCGGAAATCGCCTTGTCACTGAGTGAAGCGTCATATCCTGCAGTACCGCCAAGTCCCATTGTCTGCTTTGCGGTAGTCTCGGCATAACCTTTCGCCTCGTCTGAATAGATAATAAGACCTGTTGCAGCCTCAACGATACGCACGCTGACGCCGGCTTCGACTGTCTGGGTCTTGGTTGAGGAGAATACCTTCTGATTACCCTCGACTTTGCGGCCGAATTCAGTGATTGAGCCGAGAATTATGTAATCAGCGCCGATTTTGTTCATCTCGGAACCGGCCTCCTTGACAAGCACATCCAGGTCCTCGCGCTCAAGCAGGATAAATTTTCCGCTCGCGGCTAACTTGGATGACAAGATATCCAGCGCCTGCTTTCTCATCGGGTCGTTTTCCTTGTCATAGAAAAGTCCCTTTCCATACTGTGTCTCATTGGAGAATCTGCCGATGGCGACTTTCCTCTTGATAGTCTTTTCTGTCTGTGCATACAGAGGCGACAGACACACGGCTGACAGCATTACAGCAGTGAATAATCTCAAAATTCTATTCATACGCAACCAGTTTTAGAATTACTTCCACAATCATTATTCAAGTCCGCGGGCACGGATAAGCGCCTCCGGATCAGGAGCGGCTCCACGGAACTTATGATACAGAATCATAGGATCTTCGCTTCCGCCCTTCTCTAGGAAGATGCGCCTGAACTGCTTGGCCATCTTAGGATTCCAGAGTCCGTTGCTTTCCCAATACTCGAATGCATCCTTGTCCAGGACCTCGGCCCAAAGATAACCATAATATCCGGCACTGTAACCTCCGCCGAACACGTGATTGAAATATGTGCTTCTGTATCGCGGTATAATCTCGTCAATCAGGCCCATATCCTTGCAGACTTCCTTCTCAAATGCTTCAACATCAATGCTTGACCAGTCGGTGTCAGGTCCGAGCTCGTGCCATTTCATATCGAGAATGGCGGCCGCACACAGTTCGGTGGTCATAAAGCCCTGATTGAACTTGAGAGAATTGTTGATCTTGTTCACGAGCGAATCAGGAATCGTCTCGCCGGTCTTGTAATGCTGAGCATATTTAGCAAGAACTTCCGGCTGAAACGCCCAGTTCTCATTGAACTGAGAGAATGTCTCCACGAAATCGCGTGCGACATTGGTGCCGCTCACGTCCACATAACGGCATTTTGAAAGCATACCGTGCAGCGCGTGACCGAACTCGTGGAACGCGGTCTGCACCTCGTCTATAGTAAGAAGTTTCACAGTATCCTCAGGCTGGCCGAAGTTGCAGACATTCACGATGATAGGACGCACATCCTTGCCTGTGGCGTCCACATACTGTTCACGGAAATTGGACATCCACGCTCCTGCACGCTTGGTGCTGCGAGGCAAGTAGTCGGTAATGAACATTCCCAACTTGCTGCCGTCAGCATCGGTCACTTCAAATACTTCAGCTTCAGGATTATACACAGGCAGACCTTTCACCGGCTCCAGCTTGATGCCGTACAGCATCCCGGCAGCCTCGAAAACGCCTTTGCGAACATTCTCCAACTGGAAATATTGCCTTGTCTCGTCCTCATTCAGGTCATACTGCGCCTTGCGGACTTTCTCGGCATAATACCACCAGTCCCACGGCTGGATCTTTGAACCTGCAGGAAGAACACCTGCCGCGATGTCCTTGTCCATAAACTTCTGCATCTGGACAATCTCATCCTTAGCCTTTGCTACAGCCTTGACCATTATCTTGTCCAAGAACACATCCACGGTAGCGTGGTCGTGAGCCATCTTGTCCGAAAGAATCTGGTCCGCAGAGCAGGAATAGCCAAGCAGTTGAGCCTTCTCGGCTCTCAGTCTTGCTATATCCAGAAGCACCTGATTATTGTCATTCGCATTGCCGTGATTTCCTCTTGTGGAATATGCCTTGAACGCGGCTTCACGCTTAGCCCTGTCTTCGCAAGATGCCATAAAGACAGGATAAGACGACACTGGGATGCCTATTTCAGCCTTGAAAGCATTGCTTTCCGCAAGCAGATTGTTGCCGAACTTCTGGGTCAGACCGGCAAGTTCCGTATTTATCTCGCGGAAACGCGCCTGGTCAGCTTCTTCCAGCGCTACTCCGTTATTGACGAAACGGTTATAGAGTTTCCTGGTTACCATATATTGCTCACCGTCGAGAACGAGCGAATCCGTCATCACTGCTTTGACTCTCTCGAAGAAAGCCTTGTTCATAAAGATGTCATCGCTGCTTGCGGTTACAAGCGGAGTGATTTCATCCATTATCGCCTGCATCTCAGGTGTCGCGTCGGATTCCGACACATTGTAAAGCACTCCGAGGACACGTGCAAGAACCTGTCCTGAAAGTTCATAAGCGGCCACCGTGTTCTCGAATGTAGGAGCATCCTGATTTCCCACGATTTCTTTCACTTCGGCGGCCTGCAATTCGATACCGGCCTTGACTGCCGGCACATAATCGGCATTGCGGAACTTGTCAAACGGAGGAAAACCGTCATTTTCACTCCATTCCTTCAAAAAAGGATTTCCGCTGCAAGCAGACAACATCATAATACCTGCACTAAAAATTATTGTCTTCTTCATAATCATTCATTGTCTATTCTTCCACAATCTCCACACCGTCCAAATCAATCAGCGTGAACTGCGCGCTGCTGTTGTAGATGGTCACGATACCTTTCATATTGACTTTCGCCCCGCTCAAGATCTTGGCATCTATTTGTGAATCAGCGAATTTAGCATAACCGCTCGTGCGCACCTGGACATCCTTCGAACCCATCTTGAAATACTGGCTCACAGAGTATGCGGAGGCATTTTTGATCAATGTCGCCTTCAATTCTTCGTCTGACACCTGCTTACTATAGTCATTGAGCCAGGCTTCATCGAAATCACCGTTGCCCAAGTAATTGATGAATCCCTGCTTGGACATAGCCCAAGTAGTTATCCCCCAAGTCGGGTCAGCTACCGGCTGATAATTCTGACCGGTGCTTGACAGGAATATGCGGTTTGTATTTGCTTTCTTGTCCTTGTTTGAATCCACATAAATGAGGCAGAAAATCTCGTTCCCGTAGGTCAATCCGTCAAGCTCTACATAGCATCCGAGATTCTCTTCTTTAAGGAGGTCGTCGGCAGAGATTTGCTTCGCCTCCACAGGAGTATCAAGCGCGCCTCTGAATACGTGAGTATCAATAATATACTGCACATCCAGATAAGAGGTCTCATATTCACCGGTAGGATCTTCCCAGCCTAACTGGAGCATTCCGTTGTACGCTCCCAGAGTCAAGCCGCTGCACTTCACATACACCCACTGGCCGAGCTTATAGTCGTTGTACAGACCGCTCTTGCCAAGTTTTAGCTCTATGCCGCCGGTCTCGTCCTGTATGTACAGACTCTTGTAAACGTTGCCGGAACGGTCCTCCGACACGACCTGACCTTTTATGACGATATCCTTCTGAATCTTGACAGGCTCTTTGTTGTACATCGCCTTGAGTTCAAGAATCGTCGTATTAGACGTCATAGTAACAGGCTCATAGACTTTCCCTTTGCCGTAATCGCCCGTGAACACCGGCTCCCACTCGTCGCAGGAAGACAGGAGCGAAACCGATGCCGCAATCGCGCCAAGCGCATATAATATCTTGTTCATACTAGAATCTGAAATAAATGTTCAACATATAGTTGATTCCGCTCATATAGAAATACTTGGAATCGAACCTATAGTAGCGCTCCTTGCTGACTGTGTTGTCAACGAGACGAGTCTGCTCGTATCCTCCGGTGCGCACATCCTTCTTATTGAGGATATTCTTCACCTGCAAAGAGAAACCGAGCTGGTAGTTGCTCTTTATATACCAGGATTTTCCGACGCTCGCATTGACGAGAACTGCGCCCTTGAACTTCTCCTGAGCCGCCATATACTCGATTTCCTGAGGAGTGACGATGCCGTCAGGACCGCTGGTGGCCATATCTGTCCTGTAGAGAGGGTTCATATCGAGATAAGCTCTGTCAAAATAGTCCACATCAGCGTCCACAAACCAGTAGTTCTTGTTCCAGGCGAGACCGAGGCTTGCCGCGAACTGCGGAGTGCTAGGTACGTAATGTTCCTGATTGTGGTCAACCACATAGTCTCCGTCAGCGTCTTTTACATAAGAGCCGTCAGCATCTTTCTTATACACCGGATGGCTCTTCCAGTAAGGAATTGTCACGCCGTAAGTGCCCTCGACCACGCTTGCGCTGTTGTCATAAGTCTGATACATAACCGGATTGGAAGTATAGACATATTTTCCATAGGACAGCACGCCCTGGACTGAGAGGTTGTTGACCGGCGTAGGCACCTTGAATCCGAGCTCGAGGCCCACGTGGCGCTCGTCGATTCCGCTCATCGCGAAGTTGGTGAATGAGTTCTGCGCATCATCGTAAAAGCTCATCACGTCAGACTGGTCCTTGATTGTGGTGTAGAAACCTGTCACGCGGACATCGTAACCGGAATTGCTGAACGCATAGTTGATGTCGGCTGTGAAAGTCTTGGATGTCTTGAGGTCAGGCACAATTGAATTTCTTGTCCTTGGAGAAACAAAAGCCTGGTTGAACGTAGGAGCATCGGTGATATATGCCGCATCAGCATAGATTCTGTGGCCTCCTCTTAACACGTAGCTGAGGTTGACTTTGCCTGCCCCGGTGAGGAAATCCTTGGTCTCGGACTTGCCGAGAGAGGATATGACGTCGCCGGTGATAGGGTCATAAGTAGTGATGATCTTTCCCTCATAAGTCATAGGCTGTCCGTCCGTGCCGAGTCCGGGGAAAAGGCCCTTTCTCACAAGACCCTCTCTCCAGAACTTGGTGTAGCCCAGACGGCCGGCAACTGAAGCGTCAAGACCTGCGAACGTGAAACGTCCTGTAGCCCAAGCCTCCGCGCGACGGATATTGGCATAATAGTCATATCCGTATTTGTCGCCCTTTTTGATGATTTGTGCCGTATTGTCGTGACTCAGGAAGTAATCCAGGTCATTCTGGTACATCGTGGCAGAGGAAGCATAATCGCGCTCGGCGAACTGGTCTATGTTCACATAGTAGTCTCCGCCGAGGAGATCATCCATAATTTTGTAGTACTCAGTCCTGTTCCATTTGTAGGACAGTCCGCCGCTCAGTGTAAACCAACGGTATGGAGTCCACTTGGCGTTTGTCGCGAGGTTCAAGTCGTTCTGGTCTGTTCTGCGCTCCTCGATTACATACTTTGAACGGTTGCCGTCAGATGTCGAGTTCATCGCGTTTACAGAATAGAGCCTGTCCCAGTTGATATGCGTGGTTGTTGACAAACCGCTCTCCCAAGCCTCTTTCGCCCACATATATTTCGAATAATTCTGACGGTTGTAGTCAGTATTGTCCATATAGAAATAGCTGGGCAGATTTCTGTAATAGTCCGGACGCGGGTCTGGAGCGTCGTACCAGTCGAGAGCTGTATATCCGTTCTTTCCGAATCTGTAAAGAACTACTGCAGAAGCCTTAAGTTTCTGGGATTCAGGAGTGAAATCATATTTGAGAATCGCGATAGGCTCGTGAGATTTCTTCACGCGGGCATTGCGAACTTTGCCGTTGTAGTAACCCCAGTTGGAGTTGTACATATTGTCGCCCATAAGGTCATACACCTCCTGTGTGGAACCGTTCTGCGCTCCCCTTTCGCCCGGAGCTGCCATAAAGGTGAAGCCTACGCGGTGAATGTCGTTGAAGTTCTTTTCAACAGAACCGTAGTATCCGAATGAACGATAATATACGCCTTTGATCCAATCATTGCCGCCGAGTCGGGCTGATGCGCTGAACGCATAAGACCAGCCGTTGTCAAGTTCGCCGGAAGAATAGGTAAGCATCAGACGCAGACGATACAATGCGCTGTTGGTCAGCACACTGCCTCGCCAGCCAGTACGTACCTTTGACGCCATCGGGTCGATGTTTGTAAGACCGTTGTATCCGCCGAATCCGTAATCTGAAACCTCCGCACCGTTGACAGTCTCCTTGCTGCGGGTAGCCTCGTTCAGACCGCTCCACAATGAATACGGAGTGTAACCGGTGATTGCATCGTTCATCCTCACGCCTGCAAGGTAAACATCCTGAGACTCACTGGAATAACCGCGCACGCGGAAACGCACCGAACTGAAATTGTAACCGGCGATATTGTTGAACACGTCATTCTGGCCGAAGAGGATAGTCGGGCTGTCCTGATAGCCGGAATCGTCCATATCGAACTCAGTGAAACTTGCATCATCGACTTCGCCGACCTTGTGTGTCGGGGTCAATGACAGTTTGAACATATTTTTGATGTAACCGTCGTTGACAGTGACATTTACGCGGGACTGAAGATAACTTGAATTTTCAATGACGAGGTCATAGACTCCATCTTTCAGTTCCGGAATGTAGAATGTGCCGTCCGGACCGGTTTTCACAGTAGCAATTTCCTGCGAACCGGAATACAGTTTCAAGACTGCACCGTCAACGGCTGTCTTGGAAGACCTGTCCACCACTGTTCCTTTCACTCCTCCGGTCGGTATCTGTGCTGACACGGCGAGGGAAAGAAGCAATGCCGAGATGGTCAGAAGCTGTTTTTTATTCATATTACGAGAAATTTTTCAAATTGGATATATCTCTGCAAATGTAAGATTATTTGTTACTTACGACAATATAGGTCGGATAGTGGTCGCTGTATCCGCCGATGAATGTGCCGTTGGAGAATGTGCGGAAAGGTGTGCCTTTGTACTGACCTTCCTGCTGCACCATAAACGGCTGGTTGAACACGCGGCCATAATACTGCTTCTTGACTATAGGCACAATGCGAAGCTGCCCTTTGTCCGCATTGACAAGGCTTTCGTTGACAAGAATGATGTCGTAGATATTCCAGGAGCCTCTGTATGCAAGCGAGCCATAGCCGGCCTTGAGCATAGAGATGAACGGAGAGAAGAAATCGGTCTTGCCGACCTCAGAAGTAAACTCTTTGCCGTGCATATATTTGACCATACTCTCATCTGTAGGGTTGTCGTTCATATCGCCCATAACCATTATCTTGATTCCGGGATATTTCTTCATAAGCTCCATAGAATGCTCATAAATAATCTCCGCTCCACGGCTTCTCAGGTCCTGGCCTTTGCCACCGATTCTTGACGGAAGGTGGGCTACAAAGAACGCGAACATTTCGCCGTCCAGCTTGCCTCTAACCATCAGCAGGTCACGGGTGCGGAAATAATCCTGCTCTTCCTTGTTCATCGAGAATTCAATGTCCTTGCTGAGGAAATCGAAAGGAATTGACTGGCTCTCCTCGACGGTGAACTGATCCGGACGATACAGCAAAGCCACATCAACGCCACGCCTGTCGGGTCCGTCATAATGCACGATCTGATAGTTCGCAGACTCGATTTCCGGCTGATTCACAAGGTCTTCGAGAACGTGACGGTTCTCCACCTCGCTGAGGCCCAGCACTGTATGGAAGGCTTTATTCTCATCAGCCATAGCCTTGATTACTGTGGCGATGTTATGCAGTTTCTTCTCATATTTCGGTTCCGTCCACTTGTTCTTGCCGTCAGGAAGAAACTCGTAGTCGTTCTTGCCCTCATCGTGATACGTATCGAAAAGATTTTCAACGTTATAGAATCCGAGGATATATCTTTTCGGAGTTCCTGCACAGGCCGTCATCGTGACGAGCAGCACCAGGAGGATTGAGTACAGTGTTTTTTTCATTATGTCGTTGTTTGATTATTCAGATTTTACCACCACCAGCTGACTTTCTTCGGGTCCTGCGCCTCAACTTCTGCGGCCGCTGCTTCCCCGATAACGCCCGGCAGATTCACGAAGAGGTCTATTCCGAGTTTCTCTTCAAGCTCGTCGATGGACATTGAATAAGAAGATGTGACACTTGCGTCATCATAATCCTTATGGTCCATCCATATCGCGCAGGCCATATAGCCCGAACGTCCGAGAGTCGTGTTTCTGCTATATCTGAGGACAGCCTTGTAATATGCCGTAGGAACCGTCACCTTCTTGTTGTTGTTGTCCAGACAGTAACTGGTGCTGCCTTTCGTGACGCACCCGGTCACCACATAGCAGGTATCCGATGAATTCGCCCAAGAACGCACCTTGCTCTCCAAATTAGCCCAGATTGTACCGTTGAATTTATCCTGACGTTGCGGTGTCATATTGGTGCCGTAGAATGTCATATTGTTGCAGCCGCTTGCAAGACGGTCTGCGGAAGGTATCTGATGCCCTCTAGCGTGCCATCCGGCATTGCCCGCAGCAAAGCCTTTATACAGCACCGGCTGTTTGCTTGCAGGGAGGAGAGGGTCAAGCCCCCAATCATTGGTTCTGCTGCCGGAGCCGATGGTCCATTTGCTGAGCGGATATGCAACCCACTGAGCGACAAGATTGTCATAATCCCAAAGGAACGAATAGTTTCGGGTCTTGACACTGCCCAATGTCATACTGTGGGTAAAGAAATCGCAGTCCGTATCAGCGGGCACTCCCGGGAGTTCCAGCCATCCAGCCACAGGAGAAGGCGACGGAGTCGGATCAGGATCAGGAGTCGGGTCCGGGTCCGGGCTTGGAGACGGTGTGTCGGAACTTGATTTCTGCTCAAGTATGAGAGTCGTAGAATTCCTCGATGCCGTAAGTCTGAGTTCCGCGCTTCTGGATGACTCTCCGGTGTTCGCATTCACAGTCAGTACAACGCTTGAACTGCTTCCGGTGCCTCTAGACGGCTCCAACGTAAGCCAGTCAACCACTTCGCCGGTTTCTGCATCTGTAGCAATTATGCTCCAGTCTCCAGAAGCCTGCACTATAAGAAACTGTGAGCTCTTGGTTGCTTCCACAGGATTGACCTTCACGGCCAATTTCAAATCTATCTGTTCGTCCGCTTTGCTTTCGCAAGAAGAAACAATGGGCATAGACACCACCAGTGCCAATGCCCATCCTGCCATGTTATTTACTATATTAATCACTCAGTATCAATACATTACCAAAGAAGGCAAGTCGCCTTCCCATTGTGTTTATTTAGACGGACAAAGGGCGCCCCGTTATGCCGGGCTGCCCTTTCGTCCTGTTGAATTATCTCAATTGGATTATTTTACAATCTTGACTGCAAAAATCACCGCACGTTTGTCTGCAGATACTGTCACTACCGTGTCAGCAGTAACCCCGGAAACTGGAATTGTATATTCATCCGAAGCGACGACATTAACCAACGAGTACGGAGAATTATTATTACATCCGCTGTTCGCAGTCAAAGACTGGGTTCCTACAGTCTGTCCGCCTGCTGTAAATGTCAATGTAGCAGTTTTACCAGTCCAAGCATAAGCATAGAACTTAACGGCCGTCGTTCCTGCAGGGAGCGTTAAAGTCGCAGAACCACCCAATTTTGAAGTACCGAACTTTACAGCATAATATTGTGTCTTATCACCGTTGACTGTAACTACGCTGTCATAGGACTTATTATTATCTTCGTCTGTGACAAACTTAACATCACTGGAATAATCCACTGAAGCCGCACCGCTATGGGTCAGTTCAATCTCATAAGACTTCGTTTCAACTTCTTCGGTAGTCGATACAGTAATTCTCGCAATCTTGTCAACATCGGAGTTGTTGGCTGCAAATGTTATGGTAACAGTAGCGGAGCCTTCTCCTGATGCAGGAGAAACAACGTAATCCGCATTGTCTGATACTGCTGTCCATTTGACGTTACCGTTGACTTTGAAGGAAGCGGACGTGTCAGCCTTCTTCGCGGTAAGGCTTGTTTCACTTACTGAAAGATATTTTGTTGAGGTATCTTCAGCAAGCTCGGTCACCATAGTATTTATATACTTGGCAGAACTGCCGGTGATTCCCACAAAGAATCCGGTAACTTTCACAATCTTTCCAGCGAAAGATGAGGCGTCGAAACTTGCAGGGATATATGCAAGACTTCCTGTATAGGTTGTCGCACCGTCCACAGCCACATTGGTATAGTTTCCAGAAACAGACAATGTGCCCGTGTATGAGATGTATTCAATTTTATCTGAAGAATAAGCATCGAATGCTGCAGCGTCGAGGACTTTCGGATCAGGCAGATTAAGGTCGTTGTTATTAGATACCACGGTCACGGTCGGGCTGCCAACCTGAACAAGCCCATTGTAAGTTGTAGTCGTACCTTTGACAGAAACTTTATCCTTTACATCCGCAGCGCACTTGGACCCGTCATAGATGAGGAGGTAATCTGTACCGTCCGTTATAACGAAACCTCTGCTATATGCACCCGCAACAATTCCTTCAACCTCAACACTGGTACCGCTGGCTGCGGCAAGCACTTCTGCGATAGTCATCTTGGTGGAAGGTGTTTCCTCGCCATCTTCGTATGAAAGAATCTGAGCGTCAACAACTTCGTGCTGCTCCTTGCTTTCGTAATACAAGTATTTACCGGCGATTTCAACCGTGCCGCCATTCTTTATCTTATCTACATAAGCTGTCTTTGACTCAGAAGTGACGCTATATACATATATAGAACCTGAATCATCTGTGAGGTCAAAACTGCAATGTGTAGAGTTGAATCCGCTTACTTTTCCTTTCAACTTGTAATATGTCGAAGTATTGGCGGCTGCGATAAACTCAGCTACAGTCTTCGATTCAGCCTTGCTGTAATCGTCATCACTTGCGCCTCCGTCAAGTTCAGTGCCTTTGGAGAAGTCGATGACAGTGCCGGAAGTAGAGGAAGCTGAAAGGTTGACGTCGTCGAGACGATATGCACTTGCAACATCGGTCTTGAAGTAAAGGCTCAAAGTTGTGGTACCTTCAGGGACAGTAAATGTAGAAGACGCCTGATCCCATCTGCCGTCTTTGTCACCGCCAGGGAACACATATTCCAGTTCAACCCATTTCTTGGCATCATTGCTGACATAAACGTGAAACTCACTGTGATTGAACGTATTAGATTCAGAGCCATAAACATATCTCTCAGAACCGAATGACAGGGTGTAGTTCACTCCTGATGACAAAGCCAGGTTCTGAACAGAGAAATATGCGCTAGAACCGAAGAATAGGTTATTTGAACCTGAGCCCTCGTAATCAGAGTAACTGCTGTTTGATGTAGAGTTTGGGCGTGTGGACATTCCACTGTAGGTATAAGAAACATTTGCAATACCGCTTCCTGTCTCGTTTTTCCAACCGTCGAACTGATCAAGATAAGGATAGCTTGAACTGCTTGTACCGTAAGTCTTGGTAGCCTCTTCCTTGTCAAAGTCGTTCTTATATACGATGGCATCCTCGGCAGATCCTGAACCTTTCTGGTTGATTGTCAAAGTCTTCTCGTCAAATCCGATAGTCACTTTAACTTCGGCTGTACGGTCAAGTCCCGTATTCTCAAGAACTGTAACTTTTACGTCCTTGCCGTTTGTGGCCTTTCCGCTTTTAGGCTCGATTGACACCCAGTCAGGGAGCGTGCTGTTCAGTTTCCAAGCTCTTGTCGCAACGACCTCGAAGGTCTGGCTCGAAGATGCTTTTTCGAATGTAAGTTCGGAAGGATTGAGTTCGATTGATGGTGCGCCGGACGGCTCATCATTGTTCTTGCTGCAGCTTGGCGCAAAAAGCACGGAGGCAAGCGCCAATGAGGATAGAAGAATGTTTCTTATTTTCATAATGAATACTTAATTGCCGTATTTTCACGAATCCTGCAAATATACGTATCTTAACCTGGATTTGCATAAAAATTTTCAAGAAAATTTCCGACAATTCGCATTATTTTCTTCACGGTACTATTCCACAACAAAAGAACTGAGTTTCAGCACCTTCAACAATTCCTCCAGCAACGCGTTTGGCAATTTGGCCGATTTTCACTTGGCAATTTGGCTGGTTTTCACTTGGCAATTTGGCCGAAGGTAGGCATCGTCATGCACCGCGCGCGAGAAGTAGACTGTGCCAAAGATTACATATCTTCTAGAGAGAGGCAAGCGGGGATGACTTCACTTTTACCGAATGCGCTTTTGCTGAGGTCGGCCACTTTCTGCGACATCAATGACGGAGAATATTTCTTCTTGTTCCTCTTGACCTCGTATGCGTGTATCTTTCCGTCAAGTGAAACTGCGACTATGTCAATTTCATTCTCTTGAGCTGAATCAGCGCTACCTCGTTTCGGATGCCACCAGGACCCTATCTCCATATATTGCTGTGACTCCATCATCTTCTGACGAAACCATCTTTCCAGAATCCTTCCGGAGTATGTAGTGTACTCGTTCTTGATGATTGCGGCAAGCGCGGAATAGTTCTTTATCTCTATCAACGAGCGATATCGGTCGAAATACCTGAACCAAAAGCGCAGGAAGATGTCGTTTATTTCGTAGCGTACAGCCTTCGAGGTCTCTGAGGACCGTATAGGCCTTTTTTTGCTTATGAGCCCATAATCCTCCTCAAGCGTCTTCATCTGTCCGCCGAGACTCTTCTCTCCAAGCATCCCTTCTATCTGAGGCAGGCAAACCTCGCCAGAAGCGATGAGCCCAAGAATCGAGAAATACGTTCCGTAGTTCTTTCCGAACTCCTGTATCAGCATATTCTTGCCTTCCTCAAAGAACTGAGAATCCGGTCGGGTCATATAGTCTACCATACTCTCCATATCCGTGCATCCATTGTCTAGAAGCAGTTCGATATATTTCGGAACTCCGCCGGTAAAACAGTATAATGCAAGAAGATCGTCGTTTGTGTAGTCGGCCTTGTGGTCCGCGAGGATCTCCTTCATTACGTCAGTGCGGAATGGCTCAAGGGTTATGGTTAAGTCGGCGCGTCCGAACAGCGGCTGTTTTTCATCCCTGAAGATTTTTTCCATAAGTGTAAATACTGAACCGCTGACCACGAGATTTACATTCGAGTTTCTGCGTCCACGATCCCACACGTCCTGAATGTCCGAATAGATGGTCGGGTTGACATATAGAAAATCCTGGAACTCATCGATGAATAAGTTGAACTTGCGGTGTTGCCCGATATTCAGCAGAAGGGCGAATATGTCCTTGAAGTGATAGATTCCTTGAGGCACGAACTCTCCCAACGCATTTCTGATGGCCTCCGAGTATTCTGCGCAGAGATCTGCTTCCGCTTTTTTTGAGACGAATAGATAAACAGAGTCCGAGCCCTCCATAGAGAGGCTTCCAAGAGTAGTTTTGCCGATTCTTCTACGCCCCTTGAGGACAGTCATCTTGGAGAACTCTTCAAAGGAGCGCTTCTGGATGTTCTCGAGCAGGCCCAATTCGTATGTTCTGTCGTAGTATTTCATATTTCTTGCTATTGCGAAAGTTTGCCGTGGTAAAGTTTACCGCCATAAACTTTCGCGAATATATAAATTACTTGTCAATCTGCAAAACAATACGCCTGGAATGTCGGGGTAGCAAGATTATTTGGTTTTCACTTGACTATTTGGCCGGTCGTAGAGAGCCCGCATCGCGTTGAATACGGCGAGGACTGTTACTCCGACGTCGGCGAACACAGCCATCCACATTGTGCTCAGACCGACTGTGGCAAGCAGCAGAATCGCTATTTTCACGCCGACCGCGAACCAGACATTCTCGCGGGCGATACGTATTGTTCGGCGTGAAATGCTCACCGCAGTCGCAATCTTTGACGGCTTGTCATCCATAAGGACTACGTCCGCCGCTTCTATTGCGGCATCGCTTCCCAGGCCGCCCATCGCGATGCCGATATCTGCACGCTTCAGCACCGGAGCATCGTTGATTCCGTCGCCCACGAAAGCGAGCGTTTTTCCTTTAGGCTTGGACTCAAGCAGTCCTTCCAAATGCTCGACTTTGTCTGCAGGCAACAGTTCAGCGTGAAACTCATCTAGTCCCAACTTGCTAGCAACGTCCTGTGCGACAGCCTTCCTGTCACCTGTGAGCATCACGGTATTTTCCACGCCAAGCCGTTTCAAAGATGCGATAGCTTCTGCGCTGTCATCTTTGATTCGGTCGTTTATGACTATGTGCCCGGCATATTTTCCGTCAACAGCAACGTGGATAATTGTCCCGACGCAATGACAATCGTGGTATGCGACACCTAAATCTTCCATCATCTTGGGATTGCCCACGCATACAGTATGGCCTTCGACTGTCGCCTTGATTCCGTGACCTGCAATCTCTTCAACATCAAAGACTTTACACCCGTCCGTCGCTTCCTCCGGGAATGCTGCACGCAATGCCTCGCCTATAGGATGAGTGGAGAAATGCTCCACGTGCGCGGCAAGATGCAACAGCTCCTTCTCATTAAATCCGTCAGGATGAACGGCTTCTACCGCAAATTCTCCGCGCGTAAGAGTGCCGGTCTTGTCAAACACAACTGTCCCGACATTCGCCAGAGCATCCATAAAATTGCTTCCTTTTATAAGGATTCCTTTGCGGGAAGCTCCGCCCAGGCCTCCGAAGAATGTCAACGGCACGCTTATCACGAGGGCGCAAGGGCAAGACACCACCAGGAAAATGAGCGCCCTGTGCAACCAAACCGGGAACGCGTCAAGATATTCCATTCCCGAGAATACAGGCGGTATAAATGCAAGCGCAAGTGCTGCAAAGACAACAATCGGCGTATATACTCTTGCGAATTTCGTAATGAATGATTCGCTGCGTGACTTGCTTTCATCCGCATTCTCTACAAGGCTGATGATTTTAGAAACGGTACTCTCTCCAAAGCACTTGGAAGTCTTGACTCTGATAACTCCGGACAGATTTATACAACCTGACAGAACGTCATCGCCGACTGCAATATCTCTAGGCTCGCTTTCCCCGGTCAATGCTACAGTGTTGAGTGACGAGGCGCCTTCGATGACCGTGCCGTCCAGAGGCACCTTTTCGCCGGGTTTCACCAATATGGTTTCTCCGACCTTGACTTCTTCAGGTGAAACAATGTCGACCTCTCCGTTTCTTTCCACATTAGCGACATCAGGCCTTATGTTCATTAGGTGCGATATGCTGTCACGGCTTTTCCCTTCTGCATATCCCTCAAACAGTTCCCCCACTTGAAAGAAAAGCATCACGAATACAGCTTCCGGAAACTCCGTTTCTGCGCCAGGAAGAAATCCTATGCACAAAGCTCCGACAGTCGCGATGACCATCAGGAAGTCCTCATTGAACAAATCCCCCTCCATTGCTCCTTCGGCCGCTTCTTTAAGGGTATCGAAACCAACCAGCAGATACGGAATAAGATATATCAGCAACAGCTGCCAAGTTTCCAGCGCAAAATGCTTTTCGATGAAAACGGCAATTCCCAGCAGAACCGCCGCCGTTAAAATCAGTGCTATCTTCTTGCGAGGACTTTCTTCGTGCTCGTGATGTTCTTCGTGAATATGCTTCTCTGTGTTCATACGAAATGGGGTAAAAATATTATTACACACTGTCGAGACTCTCTATGCAAATACTGTTTTCACATAAGGCCTATCCCGAATTACCGGATGCAAAATTACATTTCCTCCCGTGCAACCAAGTTGCAGGTTATTCATTAACTTTGCCGTCAAAACCGATAACAATGAAACTAAAGAACGCTCTCCTGGAGTGGATAACGTTTACTCTGATATTTTTCTTTCTCTATGATGTCATCTGGGCTGTCATAGACTTTGATACATTCAAGCGATTCCTTACCGAGACATATATTAAAGGAACTCTGCTTGACTTGCTGTATTGCGGACTCTTTTCGTTCGTGAGCCTCTTGATCACAAGCGGGTTGCTGAAAACTCGCCTGTTCCGGGAGGCGGAGAATGACCGGAAAAAATTTCTCGCCGGAGGAGTTATAATTCTGACAGCCAACGCACTGCTGGCAGGAATCTGCGAATTTCTTATCAACGTGGCGTTCCCAAGATACGCTCTGAAGGATGTATGGGGAAGCTTCTACATATTTGCAATCATAGGCAGTTTGCTGACACTCATTTATTTGTTAAGGCATTATGCCGATGTCGTAATCCAAAGGAACAGAGAAAATTTTGACTTGCAGAAAAAGTATCTCAAGTTGCAGTTGAACCCGCATTTCGTATTCAACAGTTTGAGCTCTTTGGCCGGGATGATCGGGACTGACCAGGAAATGGCGGAAGAGTATGTGGTGAAATTGTCGCATATCTACAGAAAGATGTTGAACCACATAGAGAAGGACTATATCACGATAAGCGAAGCCTTGGAGTTTTCGAGAATATATGTAGATATGCTCAATATGCGATATGAAAACAATATCGAACTGGAGATTGAGGATTGCAACGGTGCCGGCAATGAGTGCATCTTATCAATGAGTCTGCAGCTGCTGATAGAAAATGCAGTAAAACATAATGCTCCTGTCGGAGACGAAAAATTATGCATCCGAATAAGCAGGACGAAAGATTATCTGTCTATATGGAACAACAGATTGTACGCACGTGGCCGAAACGACCAGAAGATTGAATCTTATGGCATCGGCCTCAGCAATCTGGAACGCCGCTATGTGATGGAATGTGGTGAGAAGCCGAAAATCAGCGAAACTGAGAGCTCATTTGAAGTAGAATTGCCGATTTTAAGAAATCAAACAGTATGAGAAAGGTCCTGATAATTGAAGATGATCACTTCAGCGCAAAGCGGCTGGAGAAGTTGATACGCGACATAGACAATAGCATAGAGATTCACGGGCCTTTGAAGAGTGTGACTGAAGTTGCCGATGAATTATCCGAGAACAATGATTACGATCTCATATTCTCCGACATACGTCTTGTTGACGGAGACGTGTTCGAAGCGTTCAGGAAAACAATGCCTGACTCCTTGGTCGTTTTCACCACAGCGTACGATGACTATGCGATGGATGCCATAAAGAACAACGGACTGGATTACCTGATGAAGCCGATAGATGCCGATGAACTTCGTGGCGCTTTCGACAAGTTGGAATACTTCAAAGAGCATAAGGACACATCTAAACTGGAAGAAGCAGTAAAAGAAACCCGTTCATATCGAGAGAGGTTTCTTGTTGGCAAGGGAGATGAACTTAAAGTTCTGTCAGTGAACGATATAAATTATATCATTAAAGACGGCAATGCCACAAACGCATTTACAGATGAAGGTGGACCATACCCGATACAGTTGTCAATGTCGGATCTGGAATCCGAACTGGATCCGGACACTTTTTTCCGCATAAACAGGCAGTACATTGCCAATATCCACGGCATCTCGCGAATAAATCTGTTCATCGGGTCCAAACTGAAAGTTCATCTTAAAGGATGTGCGGACGACGACATAATTGTGAGCAAGGATAAGACCATTTCTTTCAAAAATTGGCTTGACCGTTAAACGTCGCTGTCGTTTCAGAGGCGAATTTCGGCGGTTCACGTGCCAATTTCGGCGGTTCACGGATTTTCGCTTGCAGGGAAATTTTATGGATACCACCTTTGCCGAAAAACAACAATAATGATATCCATAAAAAAATTAAAACTCAGCATCCTGTTAGGGATGGCTGTTTTCTTTTTTTCTTGCAAAAAGGAAGACCCGCGAGAGGCAATCCTAGAAAGAATGAGTGGAAGATATTGCCTGATGGATGTGGTATGGGAAGGAGAATCGTTTGATTTCAATGGAGATGGCAAGATTTCAGATTTGATGGATGAAATAAAAACGACATCTGGTTATGTGTTCGTTGAAAATACATTAAAATTGAGTTTAAACTACAATCCCGGGTTATATAGTAGCGTTTTCTCCGTTAGTATTCCAATACAACTTTGTAACAGAACATATGATGATAATATATCATCTAATGAGGTCAATTTCTATTCGACAATGATAGAATATAACATAATTGACGCTCATAAAATAAGTTATAGGTATCCGGAAATGTCGATATCCTATTCGGGAATGGAGGTCTGTTCGGAATACTCGGATGCTAGTGTGTCATTTGATGGCGATACTGTTGTGTTGTCTTACAAAGCCACCTTTAAGGATATGTCTAAAGATAAGGATGTTACTGGCAAAGTTTCGTATATCTACGTCAAATAGCGCAGGATAAGAGCGTTACATCAATATGATGACATTTTATAGATGGGCGGCCACGGTCGCCCTGTTGGCTGTGTTTACCGGAACTTTGAGTGCTCAAGCTCAGCGCAGTAAGGTTACCATTAGCGGACACGTCACAGACAAGGCTTCCGGAGAGACCTTGATTGGCGCCGGAGTCGTCTGCGGAGATGTCGGTTCGGCCACCAACAATTTCGGGTTCTATACCCTGACCATTCCGCAGAGCGGTCAAATTACGCTAAAATATTCCTATATCGGTTATGATGATATCGATGTTTCTATCAATCTGTTGAGAGATACTGTGCTCAATATTGCACTGACAGCGAACACCTCACTCAAGGCGTCAGTTGTCTCGGCGCAGAAAGAATCCGGGATAGCTGCAACAAAGATGAGTGCCATCGAGATTCCGATGAATATGATTCAAAATACACCAGCACTTCTGGGCGAGGCGGACGTGCTGAAGACAATTCAGCTGATGCCCGGAGTGCAGAGCGGAGCTGAAGGTTTTTCGGGAATATATGTACGCGGAGGCGGACCAGACGAGAACCTTCTGCTTTTGGACGGTATTTCGCTATATAACGCGGAGCACCTGTTAGGACTGTTCTCAATCTTCCAGCCCGAAGCGGTGAAAAAAGTGACTTTGTATAAGGGGGCGTTCCCGGCGCGGTATGGAGGCAGGACCTCCAGCATCATTGATGTCCGGACCAATGACGGCAACCTTCAGCAAACCCATGGCTCAATCGGAGTTGGGGTGCTAAGCGACAAACTCCATATCGAGGGCCCGGTGTTCAAGGGGAAGACAGCATACTCGATAAGTGCACGAGGTATGCACACGTTTTTGTTTGACGGCATCTTCAAGGCGGCGAATGTTCCTGCGAATTACTACTTCTACGATTTCAACGGTAAGGTTACCCACAAATTCAGCGACAGCGACAGGCTTTTTATCAATGCTTACTACGGACGGGACAACTTTTATTACAGGGAGAAGGATAATGAAGCTACAGAACAAAATGACAAGAGCACAATCCGTTGGGGAAATTTGGTAACCGCAGCGAGATGGAATCACATTTTCAATGGTCGGTTGTTCTCAAATACGACTGTTGCGTTTACTGACTACAAGATGAAAATGGGCTATGCTTCATCTGAAAAGGATATAGACAGGGACAACAACAAAGTCTCTTTCTCTCACTACAAATTCAATTATGCTTCCGGGATGAAGGATATCACAGCGCGAATTGATTTAGACTACACCCCGACGCCGAGGCATATAATAAAGTTCGGCGGAGAATATGTCCATCATACTTATATACCGGAGACAAGCGCTACGGAAGAGACTGAAAATCAGAGCGGAAAGATCATATCAGATACGACTTATTCAAACAATAGGGAGAAGAATCGTATGGGCGACGAGTTGTCTATCTATGCCGAGGATGACTTTATGGTCGGTAACCGGCTGTTTATCAATCCGGGAATCCGTCTTGCGGCGTTCAGGACAAGCGGCAGGACTTATTGGTCTTCTGAACCGAGAATGTCTGTAAAGTTGGATTTCGGAAAAGGCGTAAGCGCAAAGGCGGCATATTCAAGGATGTCGCAATATGTCCACCTGCTTTCATCATCGCAGCTCACACTTCCGATTGACCTGTGGGTGCCTATTACTAGAACTATCAAGCCGGTGATATCAAATCAATATTCGTTGGGATTCTATTACAGTGGTCTGCCCGGATGGGAATTCTCCGTCGAAGGGTATTGGAAGGATATGCACAATGTGCTTGAATACAAAGACGGCGTTTCGTTTATGGCGACTTCTCAATCTTGGGAGAGCAATGTCGTAATGGGTGACGGCAGGGCTTATGGCATCGAGCTATTCGTGCAGAAGACGTTGGGGAGGACGACCGGATGGTTGGGCTACACTCTTGCGAAAAGCGACCGTATATTCGCCAACGGATTGATTAATAATGGAGAAAGATTTCCATACCGTTATGACAGAAGGCATAACATCTCGCTTGTCGTAAATCAGCAACTTGGGAAGAAATTTGACATAAGTGCGGTGTGGACTTTCGCGACAGGTGGTACTACGACGGTTCCGGAAAGGGCGACCGTTGCTATGCTGCCAGACGGGACATTCCTTCAGATTGATTATGTGTCGCATAGGAACAACTACCGCCTGCCACCCAGCCACAGGCTTAACATAGGCGTCAATTACCACAAGAAAAAGAAACGTGGCGAAGGTATCTGGAACTTCGGCATCTATAACATATACAATAGGCTTAATCCCAATTTCATGTTCTACAAAGCCAAAAGGTTGACCGACAAGCAGGACCCAGATTTGTCAAAGAATGCCGTTCTCTACGTAAGAGGCGAAAAGCTCAAATCTGTGACGATACTTCCGATAATACCGTCATTCAGTTATACTTATAAATTCTGACGTAATGAAGACAATCATAAGAATATCGATGCTCGTTGTCTTTGGGGTTGCAACTTGCGCGTGTGTGAAGGAGGTGATATTCCATAGGAATGACATCAAACCTCAGCTTATGCTCAATGCGCGGATGGTTGCCGGCGACACATTACACACCGTCTATATGGCGATAAGCCGGAATGACAGGATCGGCAAGATTGCGTCAGGAACGGTAAAATGCTATGTAAACGGGACCTTGGTCGCAGACGGAAAGCAGGATAACCGGGATGACACTCTGTTCGTCAAAGAAGACTGGCACTATGACGGCATATATATCGGCGAAAGATATGATGCTAAGAACTCGGCGGGAGCGACCAAGCAGACAAGATACACATTCAAGGCGGACTTCAAGCCCGGTGATGTAGTGAAAATCGAAGCGCAGTCTGATGGGGGTATCTATAAGGCATATTCCGAAGTCACAGTTCCAAAGGCTCCGACAATCAGCACGATAGATACTCTATTTCAGAAAAGTTCATACGGGTTTGCGCAGTATAGAATTCGGGTGAAAGGCAAAGATATTGCCGGCGAAGACAATTATTATCGTATTGTGACGGGGTGTTCAATCCACGACATAAAGACCAGGAGCACTTCTAAATATTCTGAAGCGAAAACTTGGGAGGAAACATCGGGATATCGTTATGTCGAGTTTGAAAAAGGCAATGACCCGATTCTGAACGACGGGGCGACTTCTTCGGAGCAAATGGATGTTGAGGGGGCTTCAGTAAACACATTCCGAGTGTTTTCTGACCGCCAGTTCGCGGATGGGACTTTCAGCATAGGCTTCACCGTGGGCGGGAGCGATATTCTTCCCCGCCCGGACAATCACGGATCTAACTGGTATGACCGAATGGAGCGGGAAAGCAACCTGATAGTGACGGTTTATGGCATCTCTGAAGAGCTGTACCACTACCTCAAGGCACTCAGCATATACAACTATATGGACGGTGATATGTCCATATTGGAGCCGGTTTCATTTCCAAACAACGTCAAGGGAGGAATCGGTCTTGTCAGCATAAGCACCCCTGCCACAGCAACAGTCACATTCCGCAGGAACTACATCTCCCAAAAGGTGTTTAATTGACGCTATAGAAGGGCCTGAAAAACTCACAAGTTTGGGAATTTTTTCCTCACAAGTTTGGGAATTTCGACCAAAAGAGAAAGAAAACACCCAAATTAGCCAATTTTTACTATCGCGTCCGGGACGGACATTTTCTCGATGCGGACGTCGCCGATAGAGTGAATCAGCACGAAGTTGATCTTGCCGTCTTCGGCCTTCTTGTCTTTTGACATTGCCCCAGCCATTGATTCCATCGTGAACGGGCAAATCACAGGCAAGCCACAAGATGCAAAATCAGCCGTCAATTTGTCGGCCAGGCCCGACTGAGCATCATTGTAATAAGACTCGGACAGTCTTGCAGCCAGCACCATACCGATAGCGACAGCCTCGCCGTGCGATATATTCTCGGTCTCCGAAGATCTGGACTCCCATTCTATCGCGTGCGCAAACGTGTGTCCCAGATTCAATTTCCTCCGTTCTCCGTGCTCAAATTCATCGCGCTCCACCACGCCAGCCTTAATCTTCGCGGCTGCACCTATGAGCGCAGTCAGTTTTGAGATATTCTCGCGGACTGCGCCTTCAAAATCCTCGCTGCGGAATATCGACGAAAACAACTGGACAGCAGGCTCATAATTCCCGTCAGAGTTATCGATTATGAAGGTCTTGAGTAATTCCGCCTCACCCGAGAGGAAATCCCTCTTCGAAAGCGAACCTAAAACTTCGGCACAGATATATGTAAACTCCGGCTGCCTGATTACCCCTAAGATATTCTTGTAATTGTCAAGATTCACCCCGGTCTTGCCACCGACGGCAGCATCAACCTGGGACAGAAGAGTGGTCGGAACATACGCGAAACGGATTCCCCGCTTGTAAATTGACGCCGCAAAACCGGCCATATCTGTCGTGATACCCCCTCCGACAGCCAACAGCATCGCATTTCTGTCAGCATTGTTCGACATAAGCCACCTGCAAATATCCATTACAGTTGACATATTCTTGTTCAACTCTGTAGCCTCAATCTCCAACAAACCTCTTACGCCGCCAAGAGCCGACTCCACAACGCGCGCAAAGGCAGAAACATTCTTGTCCGAGACAATGAAAATTTCTTTGTAATCTTCAAGATATCCGGCAATGTCAGTCAATTTATAGCCGGTATAGACAGGGCAGAGTGGCATAAGCGCGCAAAATTAATTCATCGCGAAGATAGCATTACCGAGACTAATTTTGAAATAATGCGACAAATTTCTATCTTGCCAGGGTATGAAACGAATGAGGACAGTTATTATCAGGCGTCTGGCATTGGCGCTGTTATCCATATTCACGGTTGCCTTGTCATCTGCAACCGCGAACGCTCAACCACAGGACAAAGTTACAGGCAAAGTGCTGGACGAGAACGGAGAACCGCTCGCCGGCGCAAGTGTTATGATTCGCGACACCAAGACCGGCTCCACCGCCGATATCGACGGACTGTACAGCATCGTCGCGCCCGGCTCCGGAGAAAGCTATGTGCTTGTATTCCAATATCTCGGGATGAAACCTAAAGAAGTCATCGTAAGTACGCAGAGATTCGTGAACGTCAAGCTTGAGCAGGACAATGAACTGGAAGGTTCTGTGATAGTCGGAGCTTACGGCACGAAGCAGAGACGTGAGGACCTCATCGGAAGCGCATATCAAGTCAACTCAGATCAATTGAAAGACAAGCCTAAAACTCGTATAGACAATCTGTTGCAAGGTCTGGTCCCCGGAATGACTATCGACCCGAACACCGATGCCGCAGGAACGACCAGAAGCAGATATGAGACACGAATCCGCGGTGAGGCATCGTTGAGCGCATCCAATGAGCCGCTTTGGGTAATTGACGGCGTGCCGATGTACACCGGCGGAAACACCAATCTCATTCCAGGAATGTCCTATACGGTCTCTCCTCTTTCATACCTCAACCCCGATGATATCGAGTCCATTACCGTGCTTAAAGATGCGGATCAGGTGACCATATACGGAGCGGACGGCTCAAACGGAGTCATCCTTGTCACCACCAAATCCGGCAACAAGAACAAGCCTCTCAGCGTATCTGCAAGGCTGAATTTCGGCGTGTCTAGCATAGACCGCAGCACGCTGTTCAAAATGATGAATGCGGAGCAGTATATGACTGTCGCAAAGGAAGCCTGGACCAACGCCGGCAACAAGATGGAATCATTCCCCTACCAGGACAACGACTATAACTCATACTCCACAACATCGACTTACTGGCCGGACGAATATCTCGGAATAGGCACAGACCTGTATGCAGACATATCGCTGACAAGCGGAACAAGCAAGACATCCAATTATCTCTCAGGCTCTTACTACCGCACCACCAACACTGTGAAGGGAGATAGCCAGCAGAGATTCTCTTTGAGGACGAGGAATATCTATGACTTCACGCAATGGCTGAAATTCACATCACAGCTGTCAGCATCTTACAACGACAACGATTTGTTCCCTCTGTACAGGTATTACATCGAGGCTTTGCCGATTTTCGAGCCATATCTAAGCGACGGCTCATTCCGACTGTACAACAAGATTTACGACAGTGAATCCGGCTCTTGGGTAATGAAGAAATTCCATTCCAACCAGATTCCCGAACGCGAAGCAAGTTCGAACACGCAGCGTTCAGTGATGACTTCCGCCAACTTCTCGGCAGAGGCCAAAATCATTGACGGACTTAAATTTACCGCACAATTCGCAATAGATTACACGCATAGCCACGAGGACATCTACTCGTCCCGTTTGACCTTGGACGGAATGGACTCCAATGGCGAGCCCCAGGGAAGTTCGAGGCGCGGAGATGCCTCATATATGAACTGGACCAACGTGGAAAGGCTCAATTTCGACAGGAAGTTCGCAGACAAGCATAATGTGAGCGCTTATGTCGGAATGGAACTGCGTCAAATGAAATACAAGACACTCTACGCCACCGGAACCGGCTTTATGAATGACAATATCCAGGAAATCAATTATGCTACGGAATCATCGCGCAAGGGCGGAAGTTCATCCAGCATTGACCGTAAGATGTCATTCCTCGGACGCGCAGTATATTCCTATGATTCAAGATATTACGTTTCATTCAACTTGAGGCGTGACGGCAATTCGGACTTCGGGGAGTACTCAAGATGGTCTAACTTCTGGTCCGCCGGACTGTCCTGGAACATACATAAAGAGAAATTCTGGAACAGCGAACTTATTAAGATGCTCAAATTGAAGGCCTCATACGGATTTACCGGAAACTCGAGGGTTGACGCATCCGGAGCGGACGGCACATATCTGTACGGCAGCAGCTATTCTTATGCCGGAAATACGGGAGCTGTCATTGGTTCTATGCCGAATCCGGGGCTTTCGTGGGAGAAGACAAGGATGATCAACACCGGAATACGCATCGAGTTGAAGAAGATAATGGATATCGAACTGGAATACTACGACAATGTCACAAGCGACCTGCTCAGCAAAATCTATGTATCCCGAGTGCTGTCTTCCGACCGCATATCATCCAACATCGGAAAGCTGCGGAACAGAGGTGTCGAGCTCAATCTCAGCAGCACCAACTTCGCGAAAAAGGATTTCACGTGGACCACGTCGTTCAACATAGCGCACAACGCCAACAAGATTCTGAAACTGTATAACGGAGTGCCTACCAGTTTCGGTTCTTATGCCTGGATGGAAGGATATGACTCACAGACTTGGAATTTAGTCCGTTGGGCGGGCGTTGACCCGTCAGACGGATCACCTATGTGGTACGACAAGGACGGCAACCTAACTAGGACATACAGCACTGCCAACAGGGTCCCATACAAGACCAAGACACCTCTTTTCAGCGGAGGACTCATAAACAACCTGAGGTGGAAGAACTGGAATCTTTCGTTCCAGATCAATTATACTATAGGCGGTTACGCTCTGCCTACTTATGCTTCCGTCTATTTCAAGGACGGATATGACATAACCGGAGGCAACCAGGCAGTGGAGGTGTACAAATACAGATGGACCACGCCTGGAAAGGCGGCATCCTTCCCTAAGGTGTCCCAGACGTCAACAAAGTCAGCGATGAATTCCACACGATTCCTATACAACAGGACCAATTTCGATTTGACGAATGTCGCATTGACCTACAACATCCCGACAAGGATCATATCCCGACTCAGGCTTAAAGAGGCGTCGGCATCACTGATTGCGGACAACCTTTACTTGTTCACTCCGGACCAGAAACGCGGTCTGAACTCGTACAAGACTATGATGTACGGATACCCAAGGACAAGGACAATCACAATCGGATTGAATGTCGGTTTCTAATCATCACCCCGAGAGTGACCCGGAATTGACAATAGCTATAAAACAGCTGACACACAGAGATATATGAAAAAATATAAGATAATATTCATCACGGCTATGCTTCCACTGCTCGCATCCTGCCATTTTCTGGAGGTGGAGCAGACAGGCAAGACATCGATAAAGGCTTTCTTTTCAGATGTTTATGCGCTCGACGCTGCCGTCAACGGAGCATACAGGCTGACCTACACATACTACGATTCCTATATGGTATTGTATCCGGAAGTGACAGGAGACCTTATCAGAATGGCTTCAAGTACATCTTCCTGGAGACAGCAATTCGACTATATTTCCGATGAGAGCGAGGAGACCACCGCCGTAGGATATATCTGGAAAAACGGATATGAGATTGTGTCCAACACGAATGAAATCATAAAATACGGACCGGATGTCGCCGACAGGTATCCGACACAGAAGGCTACCGTGGACAATTATTTAGCACAGGCATATTTCCTCCGGGCATTGGCGCATTTCAATCTCTGCCTCGCCTACGGACAGACCTATACGTATTCCGATGACGCATCGCACCTAGGAGTGGCGATAATGACAAGCGTCCCGGATGTCAAATCCAAGATTTCCCGCAGTAGTTGCAATGCCACTTATGCCCAGATAGTCAAGGATTTGAACACGGCATCAGGGCTATTCTCCAGCAATTCGTCATTTGAGCCGTCCAAAGCTTCCGCAGTCGCCTGCAAAGCATTATTGTCCAGAGTTATGCTGTATATGGGCAACTATCCGGAAGCAGCAGAAGCCGCCCAGTCCGTAATTGATGACTATGGGCTTTCTCTGACGCCACGCGATTCCTATGTAAATATGTTCTGCCGCAGAACGTCAGGCGAAGAGGCTATTTTCCGCGTCAACGGATATTCTGCAGGAACAAACCTGCGCTCGACCTTTGATTATCGCGAACCGAAGATGTATCCGTCTGCAAAACTGCTAGGCATCTTCTCTGATGACTCTTCGACTTGGCCCGGTAGCGACATCAGACAAGACCTGCTCAATTACAGTTACGGTGGCACCGACTATTCCGGTGTATGTATGAAGTTCATTGACACTGAAGATATTACCGAATCAGAGAAACACTATGACCCGTTCGTGCTCAGGCTTTCGGAGATGTATCTTATCCACGCTGAGGCATCCTGCAAACTCGGGAATCTTGACGCAGCGGCCAAAGATATTGCCACACTCGAGGCAAGGGCGAGAGGTGTGACTGCTTCTGATATCAGCATCTCGTATTCCGATGCGTTTGCTTTGGACCAACTCATTGAACGTGAACGGATAAAAGAGCTGTTCCTCGAAGGTCATCGAATGTTCGACATCACCAGAAGGCACGAAACGCTGACAAGAGACAGCGGATGCGGCTCGACTCTACTGGAGCTGGCATATCCGGACGACAGGTTCATCCTGCCGATTCCGCTCGTGGAACTGGATGCGAACAAGAATATGCAGTCAAACCCTATCAACAGCACAAAGCAATGAAGCACAATATATTAAACTGGATACTGATATTCTGCATCACGGCCTCCGCGCTGTCCTGCAATAAATATGTTCTGTTCTCAGATTCGTTCGTAGCATTCGACACGTCCAAATCATCTGTCGTGTCCGTAGATGCGGATGGCGAATTTACAGGCTCATATACCGTGCACCTGACCGGCGAAAAGCCGTCATCTCCCGTCACGGTCAAATTTGAGGTCACCTGCGGAGACGGACTGAAGGAGGGAGTTGACTACAAGGTTGCGACATCAGGTAACAGCATCACATTCCTTCCGGGCATCTATGACAACACCATCAAGATTGACTGGCTCCCCCACAATATTGATGCAACAAAGGACAACACTGTCACTATCAGCCTTATAGATGCCGGAGAAGTCGGTCTTGGAATGCCGGGACCGGACAAATCTCTCAAGAGCATCACAATCCGCAAATACTCAACGAAATAGCATATAATCATCAATTCAAAACTCTATTTATTATGTTAAAACGAACATTATTGGCGGTTCTCACCGGAGCAGCGCTCCTCACCGCCTGCAAAAAGGAAAAGGGAAATGATGTCATCCCTGTGTCTTTCAGCTCATTCGGCTTCACTGCAGTTGACAACGCGAACTATCTCAAGACTGACAATATTATCGAAAATCCGACTTCAGAGGTGCTCAGCTTCACATTGCCTTACGGAACAGACCCTGAGGCTGTATCAAAACTGGTTCCGTCTTTTGTTGTTACTGAGGGCGCTTCCGTAAACGTAGGAGATGCGGAAGTGGTCAGCGGTGAGACAGTAGTTGACTTCTCTTCCGAGGTTCAGTTTGTCATCTCACTCAAGAACAATTACAAGGCATACACAGTCTCCGTCAAGATTGCTGAGCCGGCAAAATGGGCTAAGGTCGCAGAGTCCGATGAGGGCGCTGCAGGAGATCCTGTGTTGACAATCAATCCGAAAGACGGAGTTCCGTACGTAATTGGCTCTATGACTTACTCATATAAAGATGATGCCGAGAAAGTGCAATCAAGAAACGAGCCACATCTATTCAAATTTGAAAGTGTCACGCTTATGGATATGGCCGGTGCTCTTGCCGAGGTTGATTCTAAATATTTTGCGCTTGATTTCAATCCTGACGGAGTCCCTTATGTTTCTTTCTATGACGTCACACTTGCAAAGCAATCCGTAATGAAAGTTACCGGAGTCGGTGAGGCATCTTATGTAGGAGAAGCGGGCCCAATGTTCAAGACCGGCACAGGTGCAAACTCCTCAGTAGCTGTATTCCCTATTTCAGACAATGACGTATGGTGTGCACAACGTAATGAAGACAGAACCGTCGCTGTTGCCCGTCGCGCCCTTAATCTTGCCCATTTCGACGGCTCAGCCTGGACAAACAACAACCAGATTACAGGGCGTACTGCATCTGATTACGCATACTGTGTACTCGGTCGAATAATCTCCGGCGTCCCTTATTTGTACGTATATAACCAGAACACCCAGAGTATTTCCATCTACAAATACTCAGACAACGCCTGGTCTACTATGTTTGAGAGCCTGAAAATCAAGCAGGCTGACGGACAGACAGATGCGACGCTAGATCTGTATGCTATGGATTTCGATATTGCATCAGACGGAAGCATATATGTTATGACGGGTGCAGATTATTCAACTGCAAAAGTTTACAATATCGGTGTCGTACGAATCTCAGCTGACGGCTCAAGCCAGCAGATAATCGGAGGTGAAATGACCGAAGTAAATATCGACAATTACCGCAACGCCTCTATGAGTCTTGACGCCAACGATGTGCCATACGTAATCTACACGAAGCCTGACACGGAAGGTTCAAGCAAGCACCTGTATATCACATATATAGATTCAAAGACTAAGACTTGGGCTCCTGAAGAGGCTCTTGGAATGGACGCTTGCTCTTTCGCTGTGATCCGTTTCAATGAGAGTGGAGTGGGATATGTCGCAGCACTCGTCAAGAGCCCGTCTGCAGATGACCCGGAAACGACTGTCAGCAGATATGTGCTTTTCAGCAGCGCTCAGTAGCAACGTAAGGAGGTAAACAAACAGGCTACTGCGTTAGCCCCTTACACAAATATCTAAAGCGGCAGTGTCCTTCGCTCTGAAAAAATCGATACGGACATCTGTCGCTTTTTTGATATTGATTAACAAAATATCCGTATAATCTTTTTCGTTAAAAATCAGTTGGTACGATATCGATAATGAGGAGACCGCTTATTACATACTTTTTCTCGGCTTTGACTTTGATGTTGAGTGCCGGCATTGTCGCAGATGCAGTCGCTGCTCCTCGGAAACAGCCTTTCCGCGTTGCGCTTATCGGTGACCCTCAGGTCAATGACAGTGCTGAGATGTCCTATGCCCGCAAGTCCGTTTACAAGGAATTGTCCGAAAGAAAAGACATCGATTTCGCTCTGTTTCTCGGAGACCTGGTGAACGACAATATGCAGTTGTTGCCCGAATCTGTACGGATTATCGATTCCCTTCCATATCCGTGTATGATGATTCCCGGCAATCACGACCGCGATGTATATAAAACAGGCACGGACAGACAGGCCTCACGCGCCCGCGACTTATCAACCTGGAAGAAAACTGTCGGATATGTTGATACGGCTTTCTATATCGGGAACATAAGGTTCATCCTTATGAACAATGTGAGGGCACGAAGCGGCGGAATGTCCGATTACGAAGGAGGATTCACTGAACGCCAACGGCATTGGCTTGACTCCGTTTTCAACCGGACTCCGGAAATGCCGACTGGAAGCAATCGCACAAATGGCTCTAAAAGCACTTCCTTAACGATTCTGGCGACCCATATTCCTTTCAGTCAGATGAAAGGACAGGATTCTATCATCGCGATGATTCCTGATGCCTGCAAACTGATTTTCGTATCCGGACATACACATTCCGTAGCGAGAAGCGAAATCAATGGCGCAAGGCCGGATGGAGTCACTTTCAATGCAGAAGAGGTGATTGCAGGCGCAACTTGCGGCAGCTGGTGGAGAGGTGTCAAAGATGAGGACGGCATTCCATACGCATTGCAGAACTGCGGTGCACCGCGAGGATATTTCGTTGCCGATGTTTTTGACGATGGAAGGTACAGGCTTGATTATAAATGCGTTGGAAAGCCTGAACGAAAAAGGCTCTCGGTTTGGCTCGTCAAAGAGGAAATGGCACCTGAAGGCTACTCAAAGAGGTCAGAAGATACTGACGATGGCGTAAATGATGTCTCGAGCACTTCCAGCGATGTCAAATCCGAGAACGAGCAGCACTTTCGTCTATTTACCAATATCTATGGCGGGTGCGTCAATGGAAGCGTTGATATTGAACTCCCACGAAAGTTTGGAAAACAGTTCAAGAGCCTATGCAACAGCGCTGTAGCCGACGTACATCATCTCGCTGATTCAACTTGCAGAAAGGCTCCATATCGCCGTTTACCCTGCTTCGTATGCAATAAAACAGCTCCTGAAGTTATGGAAATCATCGACCTTAACGCCTCAACTTCGCGTGCATATCGCAAGGCTCACCGCGATGAATTCATCCCTCTTCGCAGAAAGCCGTCGCCGCACCTTTGGAAAAGCGAGACCTTGTGCCTATCTCCGGACAAACTGCAACGCAAGTCAGAAGTTGTCAGCATATCCCCAAACAGTCTACAAGGCGCTACAGGAGAATCTATTGCAGGGCATCGGAAAGTCGCTTTTTACGTAACTGTCCGCTACTTAGACCCGCAAATGAAGATTCGGCAACGGCACGTTCCGGTTTTTATCTATTGATTTGCTTGTTATACGCAACCATTTTTGACTCACCGGCTCTGCCCCAGCTACGCTACGTAAAGAAAAATTTGATTATTCGGTAAAATCTCCTAACTTTGCCTTTCCAATTGCGGTATCGCCCGAATGGCGGAATTGGTAGACGCGTTGGACTCAAAATCCAATGTCCTTTAAAAGACGTGCCGGTTCGAGCCCGGCTTTGGGCACAAAGAGTGTTGCTGAGTTTTCAGCAGCACTCTTTCATTATAACCTACTGATTGACTGAATAATACAAATTTATTTCGCTAAGGTGATAGACCTTCTGAAGAAAAAGATATCCGCCGTTGAAGCAGCGCTGCTCACCTTTCTTGATAAGCACTGACGGCTTGCATTCTATCATTATCGACTGCTGAGCTTCCTTCTCGGCTTTCGTAAGTTCCGCTACATACTTCTTCGCCTCGCCTACGGGGTCTTCCGTCCCGAACCTCGCTTCAAGTTGCTTGATGTTGCCCAGGCGCTCCACGTATTTGGTCGCGTTCTTG
>CAVKAQ010000010.1:0-51548 GCA_963654225.1 Butyricicoccaceae bacterium
TCTCCCATTGTGGCGGCATCAAGATATGTAATCTTCATATTCGTTTGATTAAGCATTCCCAAGACATCTTGCACTTGAGCCAGGTTTTGCGTGAGCCCCCAAAACATCCGTTACCTCCGCAAGTCCTAAAAAACAAAAAAGGATGAGAGAAAAAATTCACTCATCCCATTTGATTGTGCGCGAGATGAGAGTCGAACTCACACGTCGCAATTGACACTAGCTCCTGAAACTAGCGCGTCTACCATTTCGCCACCCGCGCAACTTTTAGGACGACAAATTTACGAATTGTTATTTTAATTATCAAGCGAATCGGCATAAAAGTCAATAAGGCTGATGGAAGTGAGGAAATCGTGAATTATTTGGCGTAGTAACCGCCGGTCTTCCTGGCGCCTTCATGCACAATGATCCCCCTCTCTTGAAGTTCTGCAAGGTGGCGGGCAATTGTAATGACACTTTTGCCGGATTTCTCCGACAATTCTTTGCGCTGAATCCCGGGATTTTCCTTGATTAGAAAATAGGTGGAGCGTACAGAAGCGCTTAACCTATCATTTAACCTATCATTTAACCTATCATTTAACCTATCATTTAACTTGTCATTATTCTTATCGTCAGATAGTCGAGGTACAAGAGACTCTTTGAACCGGATGGTCAGGCACACAAAATGCGTAACGAAATCGTATTCAGGATCCGGAAGCCCAGCTTCCTTACAGTAAGTAAACATGTTGAGGATACCACGACCCCAACCTTCGGCTTTACCGCCTTTGAAGATGGCGCCTGCAATCTTTTCGTTAATAGGTAACGAGTGAGGCCTCTTACGAAACTCTTCCGGCGTAGTTCCTGGAGGGAAAGCGCCCGGATTCATGAATTCGATGCGATCATCGAAGATGGCCACGCTTGGCGTCATCGACTCAGACCACCAAGTGCGGTGAACAAGGAGGTTCAGACTTGCTTCTCTTATCACTTTAATAGGGACAGTCAGTTCGTTCTTGCTGTCGAAATCATCTTGGTCGCCGGAAAGAAACAAGTGCTTGCGGCAGAAGTCTTCGATGGCCTGCAACTGCTGAAAAATGTTGGCCTCCACCACAGCCTGATCACGGAACTTATCCATTATGATGCCCTCAAATCGGGCCAGACGGACGCGGCAATGTAGGAAGAAGCGCATAGGGTTCTTTCCGAACAGAACAACCGCCGCGTTGGTAAGTCCATCTTCCGTGGTCAGCACATTGAAGGGACGCAGGCGGTCGAGAGTTGTCGTGGCTTCGGCTGCTTCTGCAGGAATACGGCCAGTCTTAATGCCACCATTAATGGCACCAGTGAGAGTTTTATCATCGATATCCTCTAGCGATGCATATGGACACGGAGTCAGTTCCCAACTGAACTTCTTGGGATCGCTAAGGCGGATGCGCTCGTCGAACATCTCACGTGGCATAACCGACGTCGTGTTCTCAACCTTATAGTAAGGTCTATTATCATACGTATACGGCGCAGAATAGACGGCCGGAGCCGGGAACCAAATCGCTATTACTTTCTGTCCGGGTCTTCCGGGGACATCGACATATTGCGCAGCAAGGTCAATTGACGGAGAGAACTTGCGCATTTCTTGAGCGATGTCACGCTTGGTCTTATCAACGACGTCCTGTCCGAGTATATTCAAGGTCTTGGGATGGATACCGAAGAAAAGCCAGCCACCCTCTGTATTGAGAAAGGCGCAACCCGACTGCATGCCCAGGCTGATTTCGGCAGTTGTCTGCTTGACCTCCAGAATGCGACTCTCGTCCAGGCGAATGATGGCTTCTATGTCTTGGATGGCCAATTCCTTCATAGTGAAACTCTCTTTTGTAGATAGCATTACTGCTCTTTATGGACAGCCTGGAAAGGAATGATAAGGAAATCTCCCGGCATTGCTGAATTCCGATTCATATCACCACTTCAAAATGCTCATATTTCTCCCATGCGCCAATATGAAAACCGATGGATGTCCGGGCATAATCTATGGTCATCGTAATGTCTTTCAGATTCTCTGACGACCAGTCGTAGCCGCTGTCCTCAATGTAATTTCCCAATGCGAAAGTCCGCACCTTGTCATCCTCCGAAATAATATCCAGGCAAAGAGAATTATCCTTCTGTCTCGGCAGATTTATGTATCCCTCGACAGCTCCCGAACCGTGCAACGCCTCATCCTCCCCCGCATACTTCACCTCCGCAACGAATTTTCCGCTTTGCAGCGTCCCATCAAGGTTATATCCGCAGACATTGCCTCGGACTTCCATTCTGAAAGGAAACGGCTCACCGGATGTATCTTCAACCCGCAAAACAAGATGACAATAATTCTTGGCGAGAGTCATACTCTGCCGGACAGCTTCTCTTTCCAGAGATATTTCTTTGCTGCAGAACCATAGCATCGGACAATCTTTCCCTGCCGGGATACTCACCATCTGTCCCGCTTGGATAGCCTGCTCCAGTCGAATATCATCCGGCCAAACTGAATTTACAATCATCTTTCCTTTGGGAACATCCGCAGACCAGACTACCTTATTTTCAGCAGTTTCATCCATTACCGTATCCCTGAACGCATATCCGCCCGCCGCACCCGAAATACCCAGAAGAGTCAAGATTACGCCGCCCCTGCATCTCAGAGCATCTTCTCCTGAAAACTCCAATTCAAGTCTGCACGGGCACGAATCCCTGTTCTCCTTGACCGAGCAGCCCGGGCAGGTGATTAAAAGCTGGAGGATGGCCAGCAGAACAGGGGCTATTCGACACCCGATATTTCCAAGGCTTTCAAAAGACATAGCTCAGCGCAATTATCACATCTGTCGGCAAGACAAAGAACTTGGAGCCTGAATCATCAGTCAACCCGCAAACAGGACAGGAGTATTTTGCGAATTTGTCCCAACCTCCCCACAATCCTAGTCCAAAATCGACATTGAAATGCTTTCCTATCATATAAGAATAGCCTCCTGACACGCCCGCGCCCAATCTGTCGCCTTCATAGGTCACGTCCGAAATGAAACCGCCGGAATTATACTCCTGATACTGCATCTTACCGGACACCCACCAGCCTGAATACACATTCCACGGCCACCAGCGCGCTCCTGCAGAGTAAGTCTGCTGCTTATTTCGAGCGTTCTCCCTGCCCTCTCCAAGATTGAACTCGAACGGACTGTAACGCGCTGACGCATTGATTGTCCAATGTCTTGCAACAGGCATAGACACTTCAAGATTCATTGCCACGAAATTTACATATCCTATCAAATCCGTTGACACTGAAGCCTTTTGCGCAGATGCAGGCGTAACGGAGATCAGAGACAAAACAAAAACGGCTATTCCACAAAACGTACGCATAGACTATTCTTCGCTTTTTGTACTGCTGTCCGAGTACCTGGTAAAGACTTGGCGGATTATTACGGCTTTTTCGGGATAGAGTTCGAGAAGTTTCTTCTTCAGCAAATCCTTGGAAGTCACGTCAGCCTGCAGTGCCGCAAAGAGTTGAGCCTTCGTGATGCCTCTCTCTTCCAGATACCGGAATATCTGAGGATGAAACCAGTTGGTCATTCCCGCAGACGGCATCGTACCGCCGTACCTGTCGTGATACATCGAATTCTGCATAAAGTAGCCCCACATTTCCCCCACTTCACAATAGCCGGCATTTGATTCAGTGCCGTCTCCGTATGTCGCTCCGCCTGAGGAAAGATATGACGATATGATATATTGTATATATTTATCCCAATAGGTTTTCCCGACTTGTGCAAAATGGCTTGCGTGTGACAGTTCGTGACAAGTTTCGGCGTACAGCGTAGAGTATTCGCTTTTGCCTTCCACGCCAAGCGTTATATCCGGGAGGAACAATTTTATCAACGCCGCATATTCACCCAAGAAGCTACGGATGAGCGTCCCGTCTATGAATGCGCCTTGTCTCATCATAACCGCGCTGCTGGCCGTCTGCTTCTGCAATATCCAGATTCTTAAAGTTTTAGACGGACGTTTGATATCCATATCGTCCGACCCGCATCTTTTAATGTAGTCGTATGCCGCGTTGTTCACGACGCTTCTGCACCAGAGTTTACGGTCTGACTCCTGAGTGATTGTCACATCCATTCCATTGGCCGGGCCTTTGCCCAATGCCGACGTCGAGGCAGATATGAGAACCAAGTTAAGTCCGATCGAGAACCCTTCCTTGTTCTTGAAACGCAGTCTGTATCGCGGTTTCGAGGTAAACTTCTTGGATATTGAATAATATCCGTCCCTGTCCGTATAAGCCGAACCGAATTTCACGAAGACATTGCAAATAACTTTCACACCAGACACGCCGAATGGCTGTCCGCCGTTGAATTTATCGTCAATGATGGTAATCCGTCCTGCCGGAGAACCTGATTCTCCCTTGGTCAAAGACAGACCGGAGTCTTCCGCAATCAATTCGCTGTTGCCGGTGATGCGGAACGCCTCCCTTTCAACCTCGGCCCAGTCTATGCCGTCTTCCGACTTGGTATCGGCAGCAGGGTCCGGAATATAACAGTCGTCCAGGACTTCATACGTGATGTTGTCCGGCAATTCCGTACCGTGCGGAAGCACTGCATACTGCCACGTAATCTCTTCTTCAGACACTTCCGGGTCATGGTAATAGTCACCATCTTTTATTATCTGATAATCAAGCGGATGATCCATCAGTTCATATCCGCGTCCCACAAGTTCCTGATACTCATCCTCGGTTTTCGGCAAGAATCTCACATAAATGTCGGTCGGAGTCACGTCCACACGCCCCGCCTTTGTCGGGTAGAGACTGGATATGGCCTTTGTAATGTTGGATACAGAATACGGGTCATCAAGTTTCTTCCCGAGCACAATCATTTCGTGAGCTACCGTAGAAGTTTCGGATTCATCTTCCCCATCAGTGCTGTCAAATCCGTTCTTAGCGCACCCTGCAGCCAGGACTGCGAAGGTGATCAGAAATGAAAATAATTTCTTCATACTGCAAGTTTTTTGGTTACAGCGGCAAATTTATCTCTGACATTCCGTTTTCAGAAAATGAACACGCTTTATTATATTTTTCGGCCTCTGTTGATATTGCATCGGCGATTCCGTACCTTTGTTTTCGTAATTTTTACAGAAAAGATAATGAAGACACTGAACAAAGTACTGACCTCGTTGGCTTTGCTGGCCATTTTGGGAGGAAATCTGGCAGCACAGAATCTCACGGAAAGAGTGGCGGAAAGCAAGGACATAGCCGCCGGAGTATATCATCCTTATCACTATGGCAATCTTACGGACTCCCCCGCTCCCAAGGGCTACAAGCCATTCTACATTTCACATTATGGAAGGCACGGCTCAAGATACCATACATCCGACAGATTCTTCAAGAGCGGAGAGAAATATCTTAAACTGGCAAAAGAAGCCGGCATATTGTCTGAACAGGGAGAGAATTTGTACCGCGAGTTTATGACTGTCGCGAAGGAGCACGCCGGAATGGAAGGCCAACTTTCCCCATTGGGTGCAAGAGAGCATAGAGGCATTGCGGAGAGAATGTATGAACGATTCCCTGAAGTGTTCAAGAACAACGATAGGCTTGAAGTTGACTGCGTTTCAAGCATTGTTCCAAGATGTCTCATCAGTATGGCGAACTTCACCACTGAGCTTAAAGACGAGAATCCGGAGCTCGAGTTCACGTTCGTGACAGGACAAAAATATTACGAATATATCGCCAAGAACTTGGACAGCAAGGAGTTGTTCAAACAAAGCGGCGAATATGAGGAAGCCAAGAGAAAAGCGATATGTCATTACGACAAATTCTTCGAGACAATCTTCACTGACAAGGAACAGGCCGAGAAACTTGTTGACGGACAAAGCCTGCTGAAGTCTGTATTCCTCGCCGGTTCCATCTGCGGAGACCTTGACTATCTGGGAATTGACCTGTTCAAATACATTTCACCCGAGGAACTTGCTGAGCAATTCACAGTCCGCAGCAACAAATTCTATGGGGAATTCGGCAACTCACTGGAAGGTGGAGATGTAAGTTGCGAAGCCGCCAAAGGACTGCTCAAGGATTTCATAAGCAAGGCCGACGCCGCATTATCCGATGACAGTCACAGGAGCGCCGATCTCAGATTCGGTCACGATACGGGACTTCTTCCGTTCCTCGGGCTTGTCGGAGTCGAAGGAATGGATGTGCGCTATCCTATGGATGAAGCTGATGCGCACGGTTGGACCACTTACGACAAAATCCCTATGGGCTCGAATTTCCAGATGATTTTCTACCGCAGCAAGAAGAATGACGAGGTCCTTGTGAAGATGCTCCGCAATGAAGAGGAAACACTGATCCCAGCACTCAAGCCATTCTCCGGCCCTTACTACAAGTGGTCTGAACTTCGCGAATATCTTGTGAGCAAGACGAAGTAAAAAATCAATAAAACTCGAAGCCTACAACCGAGTAGACAAAAAGAACAGCAGAGAGACTAAAAGCGTTTTTCAGTCATTCTCTGCTGTTTTGTTTTTCTATTGAAGACTGGGCCCGGAGCGCTCCTCCAAGACCCGTGCCCGCCCTCGGGCAATTTCGCACCTCCGGTGCGGTAGAAGTTTTACTTCATACCTATCTGCGGAAAAGCAAAAAGAAGCAGATGCGCGTAGCGAATTCTTCCTGCGTTTTTGAGCGGAGAGCGCTGCTTCTTTTTGTTCGCCCCGGATGCACCAGCGCCTAAAAGAACGCCACCGTCTTCTGCTCCACAGCCGACATCAGACTGTTAGCCAGACGGCTTACGCCGAAGCGGAACAGACTTGAATTAAGCCATTCATTTCCAAGCACTGCAGACACAATAGAGTAATAGCATACCGCATCCATAACCGTGGACACGCCACCTGCCGCCTTGAAGCCGACCTTGCGACCAGTCTTCTCGTAGAACTTCTTGATACACTCGCACATAATGTATGCTGCGGTCGGAGTGGCATTCACATCCACCTTGCCGGTTGACGTCTTGATGAAATCTGCGCCGCACTCCATAGCGAGGAACGAAGCGTCAGCTATCAGTTCAGGCGCAGCCAGCACGCCGCTCTCGATAATGACCTTGAGCACAATCTTGCGTCCGACTCTTTCACCTGCCTCGTCAACAGCCTTCCTGCAGGCTCTGATCTCATCTGCAGCCGTATCATAATCACCTGCCATAAAAGAATTCAGAGCGAGAACGATGTCTATCTCATCAGCACCTGCCTCAACCGCCATCTCACATTCCTTGGTCTTCACCTCAATGAAACTCTGGGATGTAGGGAAACATCCTGCGACAGCTGTGACGTGAAGCGCCTCATCCTTACGGCACTCTTTCACTACCTTGGCAAGATTCGGATACACGCACACCGAAGCAGGAAGCGGATAATCCGGATAAACATCCCTGTAGGTATTAACCTTCTCCATAAGTTTGGATATGGATTCAACACTGTCAGTGTTGTGCAAAGAGGTCAAGTCCATAAGAGAGAAGCATTTCTTGATGACCTGGTCTGAAGCCAAATTGTCCAAGTTCGAAGCTATCAACTCCAAACTCCTGGCAATAGCCTCTTTATCAAGATTATAGCCGTAATTCAAATATAAATCTTTCATAGCGTCTAAAATTTTTATCCTTTAATCTGTACGTTGAATCCTTCATTTATCAGCGGCATCACCGCCTCGCGCATTTCCTGCTCAGTGAACTTTTCCAATCCGCTTTCAGGCGTTTCCCGCGCAATTGTATAAACCATAACCTCTCGAGGCCTAAGCTCTCTCACTATGTCCATCCACGGCTCGAGATTTTCCGGCATAACTGAACTGAAATCCTTGGTTTTCAAGAACATAGTCTGCATTATGAAGTTACCATCAAAAGCCTTCATATCCGAAACAATATCCTTTACGGAATAATCGCAGGCCGGATTGTTTATCCTCTCGGCAAACTCATCCTTGGCCGCATCCAATTTCAGAATCGGGTTATCCACCTTCATCAGCGCATTCCGGACATCCTCTCTGCATATCCTCGTGGCATTTGACAAAACTGACACTACGGAATTCGGAAAATATCGGTCTCTAAGTTCTAATGTTATGTCTATCATTTCGGCGAAATGCGGATTTATCGTAGGCTCTCCGTCTCCGGAAAAAGTTATCGAATCTATCCTCGTACCTTCTTCCCGGCAAGACTTAAGTTTTGCCTCCAAAGCACTCCTGAGCTCTTCCGAAAGTGGCAGCCGACTGTCGTTTCTCCCGTCTCTATTCCACCCGCACTCACAATATATGCAGTCAAAATTACACAGTTTCCCGTTCTCCGGCAAGAGATTTATTCCGAGCGAAGCTCCCAATCTCCTGCTGAAAATAGGGCCAAATACCAGTTCTTCTCTGAGCATAATGACCTTACTGTTTTATATCAATCTGACAGACTTGCTTGCAGTAGTCAGCCTGCCGTCATTCGCCAGATGGTCAATGAGCACAATGCCTGGGCGCTTACCCTCACTTATTCTTCCAAGTTCCTCTTTTCCAAGGAAATCCGCGCCATTGCGTGAAGCCCATACCATCATTTCCGCGAGCGGTATGTCCGGAAAATTCTCCTGCAGGCAGAACAGTTCGCGCACGATGTCCAAGTCGTCATTACTTGACAGCGAATCCGTGCCTATCGTCAGTTTCACTGTCGAATTCCGCATTATCTCCACAGGAGGCAACGCGTTGTGTATAAATATATTGGAACAAGGGCAAAGCGCCACGTAAGCATTTTCCATAACCTCACCTATGGCTTTCAGCCCCTCCTCCGTCATACAACATTCGTGGACAAGAAGTATATGCTCTTTGAACGGAGCAGAATGTGCATCTTTCAATCTGTCAATAAAATACAGCAACGATGATTTCCCCGTAACCGGCGGCACACTCATTCCTGCAGCCTTTCGGTTATCCCACATAGCGCCGGACCCGTACATCAGCATATCTTCCTCTTCTTTAGTCTCTTCGCTGTGATAGGACAGATAACCGGACTTCAGGCCCTCTCTCGAAACCGCCGTAACAAGTTCCGGACTCATAGTGTAGCACGCGTGCGGCGTCGGAGCCGCATCCAAGCCAAAGTCCTGTGCAACTTTCTGTAGCTCAAGCACATTATCCATCACCTGCTGACAATCCTCAGGCTCCGTGCCGAACACCTCAAGGAACGTCATCGTGTACATTGGAGACTTGGATTTGATTTCGAAAGTATCGCTGCAATTGCTGATATCAGCCATAGCCGACACACCCCTGCGCCACATCGTGTCAAGCCAATACGCAATATCCGCTTTCTTCTCTTCCATCGAAGAAGTGTCGCGCATCGCGTTTATCTGGTCGATGAAACCTGCCATACCGGTACCCTTGCGGAATTTGCCTTTCAAGTATGACAATTCCAGATGGCAATGAGCATTTACGAACCCGGGAACTAAGGCGCCGTCGTAGAAATTTTCCTCCGAAAAGACATCTGACACAGTGCCCACGGACACGACCTCACCGTCATCGGAAATTTCCACAAAGCCGTTCCTTATAGGTTCCGAATCCACATTGGTATAGACATATTTCGCTGCAAACCTTTTCATCCTCTCTATTTCAATTGTTTAGGCAAAGACGGCAACACTGCATTGTCAATCCTCACCGTTTCTGCACTGCTCTTTTTAAGACTGTTACGGGCGAGCGGTTTCTTTACTTCCTTCCCGGTCTCATTCTTAGCCTTCACTGAATCCTTCGGCGCATTTTTCAACGAATCAGCCACCGTCGCCAATGAGTCCAGATAGGACTTCAACACATACGAAGGCCCGCTGTAAATGGTGTCCGGAAGAATCCTTTCCCAAACGAGGAATCCGCAGGAATCTATACTGATCGATACGGTATCCGTCCTGACTGAGTCCTTCTCCATATCCCTGAATATCGGGGCACGGAGAAATGGAGAACGTTCAATCGCCAGGCGTATGCTGTCGGCACGCATCTTAGCTCTCTCATCCGCAGTCAATTCTTTTATTCTTGCGTCCAGAATTGATTTTGTTTCCTTGAATATCTTACCGAAAGACTCCGGATCATTCATATAATAAGTGACACTCTTCAAATAGTCCTTCTCCGTATATCCGAACTCTTCCAAAATCGGAACGTAGAACAAAGTAGTGTCAGCTACGCGCATTCTTGAGGGGTCGTTTACTACCCACTGATCGGCCACGAGCATCTTGGCATAAATCTTAGCGAATTTATGCGCAGGAATGACGCGTCCCCTATTTCCGCAGGAGACGGCGGCAACCAGCATAACCGCAATGAGCAATATCCGACAAACCCTGCGCATTATCTCAAAACTGCTCCGAATGAATTCTGGAATGTAGCCAGCAGTCTTTCGACAGCCTTCTCCACTTCATTGTCAGTCAATGTCTTCTCAGGATCCTGAAGAACAAAGTTCAAAGCATACTGCTTCTTGCCTGCAGGTATCTTGTCGCCTCTATATACGTCGAACAGGGTAACCTGCTTGAGAATCTTCTTGACAGCCTTGTGAGCAGCCTTTGAAAGATCGGCATAAGACACAGCCTCATCAACGAGGAGCGCAAGGTCTCTCCTGACTTCAGGGAACTTAGGCATCTCCTGGAATTTGACTTTCACTCTTGAAATGAGTTTCAGCAGCACCGTCCAGACGATTTCAACCGCAAATACCGGCTGACGGACATCAAACTTCTTCGCCAACGACTGTGATACAGTTCCCATTGTTGCGAACACTTCGTGTGTGCCCGGCAGTCTGTAAACGATACCCTCCGCGAAAATATCTTCAGGAGCCGCTTCGGTTTCCATTGAATACAAATCTATTGCGTAGCGGCTGCAGAGCTGCTCGAAATATCCTTTCAACTGGAAATAATTGCCTTTCTGTTCGCCGAGTCTCCAAGATTTCGCATTAGGGCCCGACAGGAACATTGCAAAGCACTGATGCTCCTCATAGGAAGCCAAAGTCTTGCCGTCTGTTCCAGGCAACTGTCTGTAAACAGAACCATACTCGAAAGTACGGAGGGAACTTATCTGCCTGTTGGCGTTGTATGCGATGACCTCAAGTCCGTTGAGCACAAGAGTCTGCCTCATAACATTGAGGTCGGAGCTGAGCGGATTCACAATCTTCACGCAATTCTCTGCAGGGAATGTCTTCAATCCCTCGTAATATGCGCTCTTAGTCAGGGAGTTGTTCATTGTCTCCACGAATCCGTCCGCAACCAGGAAGTTGGAGATATAGTTTCTCGTTGCTTCCGGATCAGGGTCCGGCGTGGTGCCGATGGACATCCTCATAGTGTGAGGAATCTCGATATTGTTGTAACTGTAGATTCTGAGTATCTCCTCGACAACGTCGCACTCGCGATACACGTCAATCATATATGAAGGAGCCGCCACTTTCGCACCGTTGGCGCTCTTCTCGATAAATTCATAGCAAAGGTAAGTCAAAATGTTCTCTATGACATCGTGACCTATTTTCTTTCCGATGAATGACTCAATCCTGTCATAATCCAGGTCAATCACCTTGCGCTCAATAGGTTTCGGATATGATACCTGAGTCTTTCCATCGATATGACCGCCTGCGACTTCAAGAATGAGCAATGCTGCTCTCTTTGCCGCGAACGGAATTATTCCAGGGTCGGCACCTCTTTCATATCTGAATGAGGCATCTGTCTGAAGTCCCTGAGTCTTTGAAGTTTTCCTGATGGAATGAGGATCGAAATATGCGCTTTCAAGGAACACATTCTTGGTAGAATCAGTGACACCTGACTTTTCGCCTCCGAAGACTCCGGCTATGCACATAGGTCCGTTTTCGTTGGCGATGACCATATCGGTAGAATGGAGAGTGCGCTCCACACCGTCAAGGGTCACGAGTTTTTCACCCTCACCTGCCCTTCTGACAATCACCTTTCCTCCAGTAATCTGGTCAGCGTCAAATGTGTGCATCGGCTGTCCTATCTCGAAAAGCACGAAATTGGACACGTCCACGATGTTGTTTATCGGGCGCAGTCCTATAGACATCAATTTCTTCTGAAGCCATTCAGGTGAAGGACCTACATTCACGTCCCTTATCGTTATGCCCTCATACTCTGGAGCGCCTTCAAAATCCTGCACATCAACAGGTATTGCTCCGTTGCCTTCGCCTTCCTTGAATGAAGAAACATCAGGATACGAGAAAGTGCAAGGGATATTGTTGAGACGCATATATGCGTACAAATCTCTGGCTACGCCGATATGAGAAGCTGCGTCAACCCTGTTCGCCGTGATTTCATACTCGATGACGGCGTCGGATTTCAGATGAAGATAATCCTTTGCTGCCGTTCCTACGACAGCATCAGCAGGAAGAACCTTGATGCCGGCGTGGTCATTTCCTATGCCAAGTTCATCCTCAGCGCAGATCATACCGAATGACTCCACCCCGCGAATCTTAGATTTCTTGATTTTGAAATCCCCGGGCAGCACAGCGCCTAGTCTCGCAAAAAGCACTTTCTGGCCGGCAGCTACGTTAGGAGCGCCACAGACTACTGTCAGCAATTCTCCGGTACCGTCATTGACCTTGGTTATGTGAAGATGGTCAGAATTGGGATGAGATTCACACTCAACCACTTCAGCCACTACGACACCCGCAAGACCGCCAGGAATTTCCTCCTCTTCCGAGACAGAATCGACTTCAATGCCGATGGAGGTCATAGCGTCTGCTATCTGCTGCGGTGTAAGATCTGATTTCAGATAATCATTAAGCCAGCTATAAGAAAGTTTCATATTTCAGTTTTTTTATATTCTATGATTCAGCTTGTACTGACAGCGAGCCGTCAATGCGAACTATTATTTTTCAATATCTTCCGGGTTAAAGAGAGACGAAACGAATTCCTTTTTGTCAAAGACTTTCAGGTCATCTATGCCCTCTCCTATTCCTATGAACTTTATCGGAACCTTGAGTTTGGAAACGATTCCGACAACGACGCCTCCTTTAGCGGACCCGTCAAGTTTCGTGATTGCCAATGAAGTGACATCCGTAGCCTTGGAAAACTCCTGGGCCTGCTGATAGGCATTCTGTCCTGTAGAGCCGTCCAACACAAGCATAACTTCGTGAGGCGCATCCGGTATCACTTTGCGTATTACATTTCTGATCTTGGTGAGCTCATTCATCAGATTCACTCTGTTGTGCAGACGTCCTGCAGTATCTATCAGAACGACGTCAGCCTGCTTGGCAACAGCTGAACTTACAGTATCGAATGCCACTGAAGCCGGGTCGGAGCCCATTTCCTGCTTTACGATGGAAACTCCCGCCCTATCGGCCCATATCTGAAGCTGCTCGACCGCAGCGGCACGGAAAGTGTCAGCCGCACCCAGCACCACGTTCTTGCCCTGCGCCTTCAGTTTTGCTGCCAGTTTGCCGATGGTGGTAGTCTTGCCTACGCCATTGACGCCGACTACAAGAATCACGTAAGGCTTCTTTGAGAAGTCGAACGGTATGACATCCGAGGGCGTATCGCTTTCAGAATTGACGTCCAGAAGTTTTGCAATCTCTTCGCGGAGAATATCGACAAGCTCCGTCATCGACATATATTTGTCTTTCTCGACTCTTTCCTCGAGATTGTCGATTATGTCCAGGGTCGTATCGACCCCCATATCTGACGATATCAACGCCTCTTCAATGGCATCCAGGACCTTGTCATCAACCTTTGACTTGCCGACTATAGCCCTTGAAAGCTTCTTGAAAAAGCCTTCGTTTGTCTTTTTTACTCCCTTGTCGAAAATTCCCATAAAAAGCAATCGGATTAACGGACAAAGATAATCAAAACACGCGCGAAATACAAAAAAAGAGGCACGATGCGTAACACCGTGCCTGCTCATTATGTATTCAAATTCTCTTACTTCTTGTCGAAGAATTCTTTCTCTTTGCCAGCATCTACGAACTGCTCTACAAAGACGTATGCGCCAGTCTTTGGAGACTTGTCCATACGGATGCACTTAACAATGCTTCTAGCGCCTGCTTTGGCTGCGAAGGTTGCGACTGCTTTCTTTGCCATAAACCGTTCTCCTTATTATTTAATCTCACGATGAAGAGTCACCTTGTGAAGGTATGGATTGTATTTCCTACGCTCAAGACGCTCTGTTGTGTTCTTCTTGTTCTTTGTGGTAATGTATCTTGACATTCCAGGTACACCGCTTTCTTTCTGCTCTGTGCACTCCAGGATGACCTGCACCCTGTTTCCTTTAGCTTTCTTTGCCATCTTATCTAGAATTAAACAAGGTTAATATATCCTTTCTTCTGGGCATCTCTAAGAACGCTCTCCAAGCCATTCTTTTCAATGTGTCTGATACCCTTGCAGGTCACCTTAAGGGTGACAAACCTCTGCTCTGACTCAAGCCAGAACTTTTTGTTCTTGAGGTTCAAAGAGAACGCTCTCTTTGTGCGAAGCTTAGAGTGGGCAACATTGTTACCGATCATTCTCTTTCTTCCTGTTACTTGACAAACCTTTGCCATATTATTTTTACTTTTTAATTTTCTCTAAATAGTCCACACGGACCGCAAATATCGTATAATTTTTTTGGAAATCCAAAACTTACACCAGTTTAAGGAATCGGTTCCACCTGATGTTGAACGGGAATTTACTGTTTGCATCAGTCGAGAGCCAGATCAATGCCGGCCTGCCGACCACATGGTCCTCCGGGACAAATCCCCAATATCTGGAATCCAATGAATTATGACGATTATCGCCCATCATGAAGTAATAGTTCTGCTTGAAAGTATATTCGTCGGTCTCAACTCCGTTGATGAATATCTTGCCGTCCGACACCTTCAAATCATTCTTTTCATAAACTCTGATCAGACGCTCATACAGAGGCAAGTTGTCAGAGTCCAATTTCACTGTTTTTCCAGCTTCCGGAATCCAAATAGGACCGTAATTGTCACGAGTCCACCTGAACTTCTCGGAATAAGGGAACAGCATAAGATATGAATCGGGGTAATCCGGAGGATAAACATCCACCTGCTCCTCAACGCTGACCACATTTGCGCACGACTTGACAGCATCAAGCATAGACGAAGTCAACGGCATCTGCGGGTAGCCCGGCAATGTTTCGTCATATTGCAGCTCGGCGATATTCAAACCTATCTTTTCCAAAAGCTTGGAATTGATTCTGGAACCGTCAGTCATAACGGTGTATGTAGTCTGAACACCCGGCCAAACTTCCTGAGCGACGGAATTGATGTGGACACGACCATCTACAACCGAAAGAGTATCACCGTGTATCGCTACACATCTCTTGACATAGTGGTCTTTCTTGTCCGACGGACGAACCTTCACAGGCCCGTATGCTTTCACAGCATAATCTTTTCCATAAAAGCGGCAGACAGTGTAATAATCGTCCGCTGGAGCTTTTGTCAGGATTGTATCCCCGTCAGGGAAGCCGAACACGACATAATCGCCACGCTCAACATTTCTGAACCCTTTCAGTCTGCGGTAATCATTTCGGATCAATGTCGAATATGACTCTTTTCCGAAGATGACATTGTGCGTGAAAGGAATCGTCAGAGGAGTTTCCGGCAATTTGGGACCGAACGTAAGCTTGCTTACGAAGAGATGATCTCCGGTAAGAAGCGAACTTTCCATCGAAGATGAAGGAATCTTGAAAGCCTGGAAGAAGAAGATATTGATGAAGGTCACAAAAACGACTGCAAAGATGATGGCATCGAGCCAATCCAGAAGCGCGTTCCTTTTTTCACCTTCCTTGTAGTCTTTTTTCCAGAACAGCCATTTCACCTTTCTGGTGATATGGTGATCGAAAATGACGACAAGACCTAAAAGCCACCAATAGTTTCCCAGCCAGATCACCCATATCAAATAGAGGATAGACCAAAAGGCCATCCGCGCCCACTTGTTATGGTATAGATCCTTCAGCCCCATTCAGCAAACTATTTTACCTTATTTACTATAGCTTCGAAAGCTTTAGGATTATTCATAGCAAGGTCTGCAAGAACTTTGCGGTTGAGACCGACGTTCTGCTTTGCCAATTTGCCCATGAACTGGGAGTATGAAATACCATACTGACGTGCGGCAGCATTGATTCTCTGAATCCAAAGTGCACGGAACTCACGTTTCTTAGCTTTACGGTCACGGTAAGCGTAGGTAAGACCTTTCTCATAGGTGTTCTTTGCTACCGTCCAAACATTTTTCCTTGACAGGAAGTAACCGCGGGTCTTCTTGAGAAGCTTCTTGCGGCGAGCCCTAGAGGCTACAGAATTTACTGATCTTGGCATAAATTTTACTTTTTTTGGATACAGTGATCGTCATCGCGATTCTTTACGACTGCATTCCAAGTTTAACTTTAAATGATTACAATACCAGAAGCTCTTTTACTCTTCTTTCGTCAACGTGGTTAACGAGCGTGAAGTGATCAAGATTTCTTTTCTGCTTCTTGGTCTTCTTGGTGAGAATGTGGCTGTGATAAGCGTGTTTTCTCTTGATTTTTCCCGTTCCGGTAAGCGCGAAACGCTTTTTGGCACCGGAGTTGGTCTTAAGCTTTGCCATTTTACAAAAGTTTTAATAATTTATTTTACAACTCTGCAGGGGCTCACACCCCCACAGAATCATTTATTTCTTCTTAATCGGAGCAATCATCATTATCATTCGCTTGCCCTCAAGCTGAGGCATATGCTCGGCACGTCCGAATTCCTCAAGTTCCACGGCGAAACGAAGAAGAAGTTTCTCGCCCTGATCCGCGAACTGTATGGAACGTCCTCTGAAGAATACTGAGGCCTTGACCTTCGATCCTTCGTTAAGGAACTCCTGGGCGTGCTTCAGTTTGAACTGAAAATCGTGCTCGTCAGTATTCGGACCGAAGCGGATTTCCTTGATAACTATCTTGGTAGAATTCTGTTTCATCTCCTTCGCCTTCTTCTTCTGCTGGTAAAGGTATTTCTGATAATCCAGAATTTTGCAAACAGGAGGATCTGCCTTGGCGCTTATCTCGACCAAATCGAGCTCCAACTCATCAGCCATTTTCAAGGCCTGAGCGATAGGATAGACACCAGGTTCTTCGATATTGTCACCTACAAGACGAACCTGAACAGCTTTGATTTCATCGTTGATGTTCAGTTCATTCTCATCTTTGTGCCTCGGAGGAGCCATACGGGATCCTGCGGGTCTTGGGCCTGCCGGCTTTGGTGCTCCTGCAGGTCTTGTACCTGATGGCCTGGGGCCACCGAAGTGAGGTTTAAAAGGCGTTGCGATAAATTTGCCCTCCCTAATAGTTAATTTATAAACAATTGCCGACTATAACTCAGTACTGCGGGATTCCGACGCCGCTTTAAGTTTGGCGATGAAATCCTCAACAGGTATCGAGCCTTTGTCTGCTCCTTCATAACGAACTGAGACTGTGTTTTCTGCAGCCTCTTTCTCGCCGACAATCACAAGCACAGGCACACGGAGCAAGGATATCTCACGAATCCTCTTACCCAATGTCTCGTTGCGATCGTCCATTGAAGCGCGAATATCGGATTTTTTCATCAAATCACAAACTTTTTCTGCATATTCAGTGTACTTTTCACTGACAGGCAGCACCTTCACCTGATCCGGAGCGAGCCAGAGCGGAAGATGTCCGGCAGTATGCTCAAGCAACACTGCAGTGAATCTCTCTATTGAACCGAAAGGTGCTCTGTGAATCATCACCGGACGCTTCTTTGAGCCGTCTTTGTCTGTATATTCCAACTGGAAACGCTCCGGAAGATTGTAGTCCACCTGGACTGTACCGAGCTGCCATTTTCTGCCGAGAGCATCCTTGACCATAAAGTCGAGTTTAGGGCCGTAGAATGCGGCTTCACCATATTCAACCACGGTCTTGAGACCTTTCTCTGCAGCTGCATCGATGATGCCCTGCTCAGCGCGCTCCCAATTTTCGTCAGTTCCGATGTATTTCTCCTTATGGTTAGGGTCTCTCAATGAAACCTGGGCCGTAAAGTTCTTGAAGTTGAATGTGCCGAACACGTAGAGAATCAAGTCGATGACCTTCTCGAATTCTTCTTTGAGCTGGTCCGGACGGACAAAAAGATGCGCGTCATCCTGTGTGAAGCAACGAACCCTGGTCAAACCGTGAAGCTCACCGCTCTGCTCATAACGATATACAGTACCGAACTCCGCGAAACGAAGAGGAAGATCTTTATAAGACCTTGGTTCTGAACGATATATCTCGCAGTGATGAGGGCAGTTCATAGGTTTGAGCATATATTCCTCACCCTCCTGCGGCGTATGGATTGGCTGGAACGAGTCTTTTCCATACTTTGCATAGTGACCAGATGTAACATAAAGCTGCTTGCTTCCGATATGCGGTGTCACAACCGGCAAATATCCGTATTCGTCAAGTTTCTTGCGGAGGAAATTCTCAAGCTGGAGTCTCATCACAGCACCTCTAGGCAGCCACAACGGCAGTCCGAGACCTACGCGGGATGAGAATGTGAACAGTTCCATCTCCTTTCCGAGCTTTCTGTGGTCTCTCTTCTTGGCCTCTTCGAGAAGCACGAGATATTCATCCAACAGGGATTTCTTAGGGAATGTGATACCATACACACGGGTCAACTGAGGGCGTTTCTCATCGCCTCTCCAGTATGCACCTGCAATGGCTGTAAGTTTCACAGCCTTAATCATTTCCGTATTTCTAAGGTGAGGTCCGCGGCAAAGGTCGGTAAAGTCACCATTCTTATAGAATGTGATTTTGCCGTCTTCCAGTTCGCTGATAAGCTCGAGTTTGTACTCGTCACCTTTCTTGGTGAAATAGTCCACAGCTTCCGCTTTGGAAACGTGAGAGCACTCGAAAGACTCCTTCGAGTGAGCGAGTTCGAGCATCTTTTTTTCGATCTTAGGAAGGTCAGCATCGGTCAACTGCCTGTCACCCAAATCAATGTCATAATAGAATCCGCTCTCTACAGCAGGTCCGATGCCGAACTTGACACCCGGGAACAACGCCTCAAGAGCCTGGGCCATAAGATGCGCGGAAGAATGCCAGAACACACGTTTTCCTTCTTCATCCTCCCATTTGAGCAGTCTGACTGAACTGTTTTCCTCAATAGGAGTATCCAATCCGATTGTCGTGCCTTTTCCTACAGATGTATCGCTTTCCGCTTTTACGGACACAGCCAGAACATCGGCTGCCAGTCTAGGGCTGATACTTTCTGCAATCTGATAGCCTGTAACGCCTTTTTCAAAGGCCCTGACGCTTCCGTCAGGAAATGTAATGTTAATCATAACACAATAATTAATAATTAAATTGGACTAACCAGTATTTACAAACCAAGTACTTGAACTTGATTAGCCATATTATTAGTCAAGAATGCAAAGGTAAGCATTTTTTCGTATCTTTGCGCACAAATGAAGTGGTGATGAAAGAGACTATAGACAGACGTTCGCTTTGGAACGAGGCGGCCAAGGCCGGACTTCTCCTGGGACTGTTCACGGGAGTATTCATTTTCGCGAACACAATGCTTCCCAAACTATTGGCGGGCGGCAAAGTTATGTCCATTCTTCTGGTAATAATAAACACTGTCTTGTGGCTTGTAAAGTTCGCAGGGTGCTTGGGACTGTTGAGATATTTTATGATGAGCTTCAGCTCGAAGTATAGAGGCATCTCAGTTCAGACCATATTCAGATTCGGAATGCTTACCGCATTGACATCTGCAGTCATCGTGGCCGGAATAAATCTTCTGAACATAACGGTATTGAGTGCAGAAGACTTGCAGTCCATAATCGACACCACTCTGCAGAGCTACAGTTCAATGACACAGATCAGCGACAGCGACAGGGTCACATTGGACAGAACTCTCAGCCACCTTCCACAGATTTCATTTTTCGTGACATTGGGATACTGCTTCCTCTATGGCACGATAGCATCCAAGATAATTGCGGGCACAATTCTCCCCAAAGACGAATTCGGGGACCCCGCAGATGAACAGTAATCAAAGACCTCAGCACAATGGAATACCCTCTGGACCTCACAATCATAATTCCTTTCCTCAATGAGAATGAATCATTGCCGGAACTCGTATCCTGGATTCACCGGACAATCGACGGGAAAGGATGGAAATACGAGATATTGATGGTGGATGACGGCAGCAAGGACGGTTCTTGGGACACGGTGCAGAGGCTCTCGGAAACGGATCCGACGATACACGGCATACGGTTCAGAAGGAATTATGGCAAATCTGCGGCCCTCTACCACGGGTTCAAGACTGCAAAAGGCAAGGTTGTAGTCACGATGGACGCCGACCTGCAGGATTCTCCCGAGGAGATTCCGGAAATGTTCAGAATGATCACCGAAGAGGATTGGGACGTAGTTTCAGGATGGAAACAGCACCGTCAGGACAACAAACTGACGAAGAATCTGCCTTCAAAGCTGTACAACGCAACCGCCAGATGGATCACAGGAATACACCTGCACGATATGAACTGCGGGCTGAAGGCCTACAAGAACGAGGTAATCAAGAATATAGAGGTGTATGGAGAAATGCACAGATACATACCGTATCTTGCAAAGAATGCCGGTTTCGAGAAGATAACGGAAAAGCCTGTACACCATCAGAAAAGGAAATACGGCAAGAGCAAATTCGGGATGGAAAGATTCGTCAACGGATTTCTCGACCTGCTGTCGCTCTGGTTTCTGAGCACATTCGGCAAAAAGCCTATGCACTTCTTCGGATTCACAGGGATTCTGATGTTCCTTGCCGGATTCATCCTCACCGTCATACTGATAGTCACAAAGCTTGTTCACCAGGCCGGTGGAATGCACTATCGTCAGGTAACGGACCAGCCGCTTTTCTACCTTGCGCTCCTCGCCGTGATACTCGGCGTAATGCTGTTCCTCTCAGGATTCATTTGCGAGATGATCTCACGCAACTCCTCCGAGCGTAACAAATATAATATTCGCGAAGAATTTTAATTTGGTGCAGGAATCAGGCAATTCCTACACCAAACGTATGCGAGCGCCAAGAATTTCTTGGGCGTAAGACTGTTTTAGTAGCGGTTCAAAGGCCTGCCGGCGGTCATCATATGGACCTTCCTCTTCACTTCTTCCAGAACGACATTGTGATCTTCAAGTGAAGCTTTCTGCGCCTCGGTAAGTTCACCTTTCGCAGTTATCGCATCAATATGGACCGCTGCTGACGAAAGAACGGAATCAATCAAATCCACGATATTCTCCATATCTTTCTCGACGAAACCTCTTGTCGTGACTGCAGGAGTACCGATACGCACACCTGAAGTCTGGAACGGAGACCTGGAATCGAACGGAACCATATTCTTGTTTACCGTAATGTCCGCCTTCACCAGCTCGGACTCGGCCACACGGCCTGTAACCTCAGGGAATCTTGTACGCAAGTCGATAAGCATCAAGTGATTGTCAGTACCTCCTGAAACCACTTTGTAGCCCTTAGCAATGAATTTCGCGCACATCGCCTGTGCATTTGCTACGACCTGCTTCTGATATTCCACATATTCTGGCTGCATAGCCTCATAGAAAGCGACAGCCTTGGCCGCAATCACATGCTCGAGCGGACCGCCCTGAATACCCGGGAACACGCTTGAATTCAAGATCTGAGACATCTTCTTGACCTCACCCTTCGGTGTCATCCGGCCCTGCGGGTCATCGAAATCTTTACCCAAAAGAATAACGCCACCACGAGGTCCTCTCAAGGTCTTATGTGTCGTAGAAGTTACGATATGCGCATATTTTACAGGATTCTTGAGGAGTCCGGCAGCGATAAGTCCGGCAGTATGCGCCATATCAACCCAAAGGATAGCTCCGACTTCATCAGCAATCTTCCTCATACGCTCATAATCCCACTCGCGGGAATAGGCGGAAGCGCCTCCGATAATCAACTTCGGATGACATTCTTTGGCGAGAGCCTCCATCTTGTCATAGTCGATGCGACCGGTCTCAGGATCAAGACCGTAAGCGACTGCCTTGTATAAAATTCCTGACGCATTCACAGGAGAGCCGTGGGTAAGATGTCCTCCCTGTGACAGGTCGAGCCCCATAAAAGTATCACCCGGCTTGAGCACAGCCATCTCAACGGCAAGATTCGCCTGTGCTCCGGAGTGCGGCTGCACGTTTGCATACTCGGCGTCATAAATCTTGCACAACCTGTCTATTGCAAGCTGTTCGATCTGATCAACAACCTCGCATCCGCCATAATATCTTTTCCCCGGATAGCCCTCTGCATACTTGTTAGTGCATACGGACCCCATCGCCTCCAACACTTGATCTGTCACATAGTTCTCCGATGCAATCAGTTCAAGTCCCTGAGACTGTCTCTCTTTCTCTCTCTTGATAAGATCAAAAATCTGCAAATCCTGTTTCATACTGTCAAAAATTTTCCCTCTGTTACGTTTTGAGGATAGGTTCAGTTTTGGCAAATATAGCATTTATAATCTATTTTTTGCCTTAAATTTGTAAGAAGATGCTTGAATTTTCGGCACAGATTGAAACTCAGCATCTCCAAATTTTCCATAACTGATGAAGAACAGAAAATTACTCAACATAGAACTCGGCAGAGTTTCCGCTGACGAATACAAGAAGTTGCCTGATTCAGGCATATCAATCATCCTCGACAATATCCGGAGCGCCCACAATGTAGGGTCAGTATTCCGTAGCGGGGATTCTTTCAAAGCTGACAAGATATGGCTCTGCGGCATCTGCGCGACACCTCCGTCCGCAGAAATCCACAAGTCTGCGCTCGGTGCCGAATTCAGCGTCGAATGGGAATATGCGGAAGACACGTTAGCACTGGTCAAACGCCTTCATAATGAGGGATATACGATATTGAGTGTCGAACAGGCTGTCGATTCCATTTCATTGGACAAGTTCGTCCCTGAAAAAGGAAAGAAGTACGCCCTCATCTTCGGCAATGAAGTTGAAGGCGTACAGCAATCTGTCGTGGACGAATCCGATGCCGTTATTGAAATCCCGCAATTCGGCACCAAACATTCTTTGAACATTTCAGTGACAGCCGGCATCGTGCTCTGGCACTTAAGATATTGTCTCGGGATATAGAGCAATCTTCTATAAACGCGCGAGGCCCCTTAGGGCGCTACGGACTACTCAACCCCTGTAGGCTTACGTCTGCTGTCTCGAGGGACAATTTCGCACCTCAGGTGCGGTAGAAATTTTACTGGGGACCGTATTCCCCAGACCTCTTGAGTCGCTACGCTCCGAATATCTTTTCTACTACTTCATTCGTCATCTGCAAAAATCAAAAAGTGGCAGATGACCGGAGCGAATTTTTCCTGCGCTTTTGAGCGGAGGGCGAGGGGTTGAATAAAAAGATGGGATACAAGGCCCTCGACGAGACCAATACCGGAGTAATCTTCCGATTATGAGGATTTGGGCGAGGAGAACAACGCCGTAGACCGCTTTTTATTCCCCCCTCATTTAAGAGGGCGGAGAACAAAAACAAATTCATACTCCGCAGGATGCACCATATAAGCATCCAGTGGCTTCTGGCCCCAGGAGTCGATTCCGCCCACACCCATTTCCTTCAAGTCGAAATTGACATAAGTCGTGCCTTCGCTACGCGAATTCACAAAAGCCTTCGATAACAAATCAAGCGAATGGGTAGCTCGCCCGGCCTGCCCGTTTGTCGGATTTGGACGGGTTACAGGAGCATTCAAAGCACTGTCCATATCTTTCTGGCTGAACGGCAGTGCCGATCCGCTGAAGAGAATATCAGATGAGACTTCCAGTCCGAGACCGGCGTCATTCAGCACCCTCATCCATCTCAAATCAGACTTGGTGCCGGATTCCTGAGTGCGGACATAGCCATACCAGTATTGGTCCTGAACTTTCTGCACATAATGGCCGACAATCGCGGAGGACTTTCTATCGCAATAATTGTCCCACGGACCGCGTCCATAGAAATCAAGCACGGAAAAGTCTCCAGGCATCGCCAACTTCATTCCGAAACGGAACAGATCCGGCGCCTCTGAAAGTTTTCCAGAGTCATTCATCTTCTCGGAAACCTTGATTGAGCCGTCAGGATAAATCCGATATTTCAAAGTCACGAATCCGAAATTCTCAAATGGCTGATATGCAGCCTCAACAGCATAGCAATCGCCGTCCTTGACTGTACGGAATGAAGCCAATTTATACTCCGGATATCTCCAGATGTTCATTTTCTCGTGAAGACGCGCTCCAAGGTCATTCTCTACCGGAGCCCTTCCGAATGACGGCATCAAAGGTTCTTTCAACGCCTCCACACCGCCGATGACATAACTTGAAAGCAGACCGGTCGATTTGTCGAAAGCGACCTTCCAAGTTGAAATTCTGTCGATTGCGTCTGTCCTGTCATACACGAACCTACCTGAGAATATCAGTTCTGAAGCATTCTCCGACATATTCAGTTCGTTATCAACAGCGTCAGTTCCATTGACATACGCGGCCGCCGGAGCCTCATACAGAGAAATCTGGTCATAAGCGACCTGATACCCGACAGGAAGCAGACCGTCCGCACGCTTGAGCTGCCAGTTCACATTCAGATAAATATCCGAATCCAGGCCATCTGCATAATTCACCTTTGCAGCCCTCGGATTGGCAAACGATTTCAAAACTGCAGCCAAGATATCCTCGCCAGTTATGCCGAGACCGACAGCGACAGTCTTGCCCGGCGCAGCATCAACATTCTCCAAAACTCCAGAAAGAACCTCAACACCACCACATTCGATAGTCCAAGTCATTCTATAGCGGGAGAGATCTATAAAGAAATTCTCATTATATATATTGACACTCAACTCTTTGGCATTGTCGCTCCCATCACCCATCAGAGACGGTGATATAGGATCTGACGACGTATGGATGGACCTGTGCTGATATTTAATCTCATACGTCTGAGGATGCCAGCTGCGGTCAGCCGCTATGAATCCGTTGCAGTTGAACGAGCCGTCGGACGGGTCATAATCATTGCTGTCGCCACCATAAATGTAAATATGGTCAGTACCATTCTCCTGCGGGGTAACCTTCTTGTACAATGCCTGATCTACGAAATCCCAGATAAAGCCACCCTGATAGGACGGATATTTGCGGACCAAATCCCAATATTCCTTGAAGTTGCCGTTGGAATTTCCCATCGCGTGAGAATACTCACATTGGATGAGAGGCTTGGACGGATTCGACAGCAGATATTTTTCACAATCCTCAGGAGATGAATACATTGGGCAGAAGATATCCGTATTGTAATTCAGTTTCGCGCGCTCGTACTGTACAGGACGCGTACTGTCATACGATTTTATCCAATCATACACTCTCTCGAAATTCGTTCCGTTTCCGGCTTCGTTACCCATACTCCAGATAATAATCGAAGGATGATTGAAATCCCTGAATATCATACGTTTATTACGGACAAGATGCGCCTGGAAATAATCCTCGCGATGCGCCAGGGAGGCGTCGCCATAACCCATTCCGTGAGATTCGACATTCGCCTCGTCCACAACGTAGAGTCCGTATTCGTCGCACAATGAGTACCATACAGGGTCATTAGGATAGTGAGAAGTTCTTACCGCATTTATATTCAGCTCCTTCATTATCCTTATATCACGTATCATATCGTCCCTGCTTACGACATATCCGTTATGAGGATTCATTTCGTGCCTGTCCGTGCCCTTGATGAGTATAGGCTTACCATTGACCAGAAGCTGCGCATTCTTAATTTGCACAGTTCTGAAACCGAAATGAACAGAGGTGCTTTCCACCAGACTCTTCTTGTCAGAAGCGGATACTTTAAGCGTGTAAAGATTCGGAGTCTCAGCTGTCCACAGCTCCGGATTAGCCACCTTTTTCTCACATTGCAGAAGGAAATTGCCGTCAGGAGTCTTGTCAGACTTGGATGTCACGGGAAGAGTCTCGGAAGCGACCACTTTCCCATAACGGTCAAGAATCTCATACGACACCGAAGATATACCGGAAGTAACAGTCACTGAAAACTTTGCATTGCCTGACATATCTCCGGAAACATTGACGTCCTCGATTCTCTTCTTCTCTCTTGTATAGACATAGACATCTCTTGATATGCCGGCGAAACGCCAGAAATCCTGGTCTTCCAGATATGAACCGTCGCACCATCTGAAAATCTCCAGAGCGATGCTGTTCTTGCCGGTCTTGACATATCCTGAAATATCAAAACGAGCGTCCAGTTTGCTGTCCTCACTGTAGCCGACTTCCTTGCCGTTTACCCATACTCGCACATTTGATGTGGCAGCACCGATGCAAAGGCATATCTGCTTACCCTTCCAGTCAGCCGGAATGTCGAAAGTCTGCCTGTACTGCCCCACATAATTATGTTCCTCAGGGACATAAGGAGGATTATTCTTGAAATGTCCGCGCCAAGCGTAGCCGATATTGAGATACATCGGATCGCAATAACCGCTGAATTCCCAAAGACCGGGAACAGGAATTGTCCCCCAGGATGAATCGTCAAAGGCTACATTCTGGAAGCCGTCAACCCTGTCCGATATTGACTGGCAGAAGTTGAATTTCCATATTCCGTTAAGCGAGAGCGTTTTCTGCTGTTCTGTAACGAAAGTGGCCCTCATCGGCAACCTGTTTTCATCAAACTTTCCCGGGTCTTGCCAATCCGGAAGATCTGAGGCATACAACCCTGCAGTGTTCAAAACAGTTGCGGCGAGGATGCCGACTGCGGTTATCGTTTTCAAGAAATTCATAATGCGGTTATTATTTAAGATTCAGTTAATAATCAATGTCGAGTTTTTCGCTCGGTCTCCAACAGGACAACGGTACCGTCCATTGCCGATGCCAAAATTCCGGTCCGACCCTTCAAGTTAACTATTTTCAACGGATTGACCAATGCGAGTGCGATTTTGTGGGCCCACAGGAAGTGTCCGTCAGAAGAATCGAACGCCACTATGTTGCCTTTGTCTGAAGGGATAAGTAAAACTCCGTCAGTTTCCGTCAGGGCGGATGTTCCTATATCGTAGCCGAGGCTGTCGCACACATCCCATATTTTATCTGCAGGAGGCAATGTCTTGTCCGATGCGGAGCACAACGCGTCAGACGGGAACGCATAAATTCGTCCGTGCATCACTTTGGAATACACGGTTTTACCGTCATCGCTGATACACAGGGCATCCCTACCCCCGTCAACGTGGAACACTTCTTTCCCGGTTTTCGCATCTATGGCATATATCTTCCTATCGGGCACCGCAACGAACATTCGTCCTGAACCATAAACAGGGACGCAATGAGCCGGTGAATACATTCTGGAACTTTTGTTCACAGTCCATACCCATTGTTCTCTTCCTGTCAAAGGATTCAGCGAATAAAGTTTGCGCCCCCAAGTGCCGAACACTACGCGTTCGTGGTCACCGTAAGGAGTGGAAATCGCGTGGCCTTCAACTCCGGAATAGGTCCATAATGCAGTACCTTCTTTGAGGTTAAGGGCCCGAAAAGCATTGTCGGAACCGCCTATATACACTATTCCGTTCATTATCAGCGGAGAAGCGAGCACTGACTTGGATGTGCGGTAAGACCATAGTACACTTCCGTCCGACGTTTTCAGCGCATATACATTGCCGTCCGTGCAGCCGAACACGAGAGTATTCCCGGATACTGCAGGAGTCGAATATATCTTGGAACCGAAATCTCTGGACCATATCTCACGGCCGTCCTTTATGGAAACGCATTTCATAACGCCGGATGCTAGAGGGAAGAATATCCTATCGCCTTTCACGGCAAACCCGGCGGCTATATTGGCCTCAAATTTCCGCTTCCACACCTCTTTCACCTGAGGGTATTCCGCATTGACATCGTAACGCATCCACGGATATCCTTCCGGCAGTCCGCCTTCGTCATAAACCTCTTTGTCAGTTATTTCCGTACCGGGAAACTTATACGAAAGCCAGGGAGCATACTCAACGGCAGTATCGCCATAAATCCTTCTCTCAGAGAATGTTATCTGTTCATCAGACAATCTTACGACAGTATAGCCCGGGACTTTGCCGGCGGACAATGATGAACGGCAGAGCACTCCCGGAATCCCCTGATAATTCATTGCGACATTCTTATGCCAATGTCCTCCTATCTCGAACTGCACGCCGAGACGTTTCAACTGCCTAGTGACATCGAAATAGTTGAGCACTGAAGAGTCCATCGGATAGTGGTTGATGAAGATGCACCTCCCCTCATTTTCAAGAGATTGTAGCCAATCCATCGTTTCCTTAGGCACCAGCCCGGGGGCCATCCTCATATCCGGTCCGCTGTTGCAGCCTATGAATCTCCAACCTTTGTAGCGGAACGAGAAACGCTCGTAACCGAATACTTTAAGAAACGTATTGCACCCGCTCTCCGACCAGTTCGCATCGTGATTGCCTTGGACAACATAATACGGAAGCCGCAATGTGTCAAGCATACTCTTGGCAATGCCGATTTCTTCATCTGTCCCGAAATCTGTCAAGTCTCCTCCGAATATGACAAAATCCAGAGAATCATATCTGTTGATATCTGAGAGACAAGCACTTAAATCGGCTATCGATGTCGTGTTCCTGGCGATATGCGTATCGGTAACAAAAGCAAAACGGAATCCTTCGTCTGAAGATTCGGCTCGCGTCGCCTGATGCACGGAGCACAACAGGAGCAGCGCAATGACTGCCTTGAAAAGGAAGTTTCGGTCAGATTTCATCCGCATCGCTATATGACTTCGATTTCACTTTTCTTGATCCAGCCCTGGCGACCGTCTGACAATAAAATGTTGCACCAGTCGCCGAGACCGTCTGTGATTGTCACTTTGGTACCTTCGTGCAGAACGAACAAATCCTTTGACGATTCTGCAGAAGGCGAACTCTTGACGGATGACACCGGAGCCATCACGATTGCCTGGTCCCGTGTCTGGAACATTGATTTCTGCCACAGCGACATACACAGCGCATTTACGGAAAGCAGGAATATTACTATCGCCCCGTAAAATCCGGCACGTCTCATTCCGGTGGAAGTACCGCGCAGAAACATCAGAAGCAATGACAACGCCAATGCGAACAACACCAGCGACAGGATTGCCCAAGCATTTGAACTCATCAGATAAGACAGTTTGCGCATCCAGTTTTTCAGGATAAACTCCGGGACGGAATCAATCTTGTCACGCAACTGGGCATTCGCAAATTCAAGATTATATCTCGCGTCGGAATATGAAGGATCTGCTTTCAGGGCACGTTCATAATTCAGGACAGCGCGTGCACAATCACCTGCCTTGTAGTAGGCGTTACCGAGATTGTAATACAGTTCCGGAGACACAACTCCGACTTGACTGATTGATTGCCAAGCATTCACACTTTCATCCCAACGCCCCTGAGAATATGACTCAACGCCTTTCTGCCACAAAGAATCCAAGTAGGAATCCTCGGCCCTTGAAACACCCGGCAGCATCAGAAGCAGGCCGACAAGCATCGCTGCACCGGTCGTCTTATTGATTTTCACACGAGATTTCATTGCAGAATCTATTGAAGAAATTGCCTTGACAGCATCATTGTAATGGCTTGTCATAGCCTCATTTCCGGCATCCGGAGAATATCTTGCGAATTCGCAGGAATCTATAAGGGAAATATACAATTCGACAAGTTCCTGAGGAACACTGCGTTGCAAAAGCTGCTCAGATATGTTCTCCTTATTGAGGTCCTCGACGCTTATGTTCAACTTATCTGAAACATAGCCCAGCAAAGCCTTGTGCAATTCCTCATAAAATGCGGAATACAGGTTTTTCTTCAGATAATCTTCAGCTAGACGGAGACGTCCGAGAGCCATTTTTGTCGCCTTACGGTTTCTGCTGCCGACGACGTCAGCCTTCCTTGCCGCCATACCTTTCAAAGCATACCATACGCAGAACGCCAACACACTGATGAGCAGCACTATCGCCCAGTAGGACAAAGAGCCCACAAAGAAAGTGTTACGGAATTTGTATGATGGATTTTTAGCGCTTATGAAACGGATATCCTCTCCGAGATTCTTCACATCTTTCCTGTCCGTTATTGTCAAACCGGACGATTGACCCGCAGAAGATTCGGTTGCGGTCCCTTTTTCAACATTGAAAACCAGCGGTTCTGTTGTCACAGTCTGATATTTTCCGGTATTGATGTCGTAGTATGAATACTCAATCGGCTCGATTGTAAATTCACCGTAGCTTCGCGGAATGAACGGATATTCAAATGTTTTGCTTCCGGAAGTGCCTCCTGTAGATTTATCAGTATTCTCCGAAGACTTGGTATCATAGGCCTCCAAGTCAGCCGGGAATTTCACTGTCGGCGGCTCGAGCAACGAGACATTTCCACGTCCTGACACAGTGACTATCAACGAGGTAGCCTCGTGAGTCTTGAGTTTGTCATTACTGAGTCTCGCGGATATTTTGAAGTTGCCGACACCGCCGCCGAATGATGCAGGCGCACCGGCAGGGAGATTTTTCACCTTGACGTGCACAGACGGAGTTGTAAGACGCTTGCGCACTGTTGTCGTACCCGTATCAAAGAAGCTGTCGAATATGCTGTTTCCTGATCTTGAAGCCGTCCTTATGTTTACAAGGCAAGACAACTCGGCCGGGTCAATGACCAGGTCACCGGCCTGCTGCGGAATAAGCACATAACGGCGAAGAAGCGCGGCATTGTACAATTGTCCGTTCACTTCCTCCCTATGGAAATCTATATTGCTCGGTGCGGCTGTTTCCTGACTCCAGAACCCATTGAATGACGGGAATCTCGCGCCCTCGAAACCGGCGATATCAACTCTCTGATACAGTTTGAGTTCCGCAGTTATCGGCTCGCCTATGACCGCAGAAGTCTTGCTCAATGAAAATCTCAGGAATATGTCCTCTGAAGACACCGTGGAAGTCGAGCCCCTTGACGCTGATGAGGAACTGCTTGACTGTGAGGAAGAGGAAGATGAAGACGACTGCGAAGATGAACTTGAATTTCCTGCCAGAACTTCTATCGGAAATGTTGAAGAATATACAGTCTCGCCCTTAATCTTTGCTGATGCAGCCGCCAGTTCAAAACGCCCTGTCGATTTAGGAGAAACTATATACGTGAAAGTGTATTGGGACGACTTGGTACGCTTGCCGTTTATGATGCTTATGCTTGTCGATTCCCCTTTCTGAGGGCCCCAAACCAATGAAAAGTCCGAACCGACCTCCCAGTTGAAACTGCTCGGGCGCTCGTCCCCCTCTATTATGAATGTAACATTGAACTGCTCATCCGCACTCACCATATTGGGTGCGTCAACTTTGATGCGGTTCTGTGCAAATACCGACAAACCGACCAACATCAACGCTGACGACAATACCAATCTCTTTATAAACGATATCATATATATGTCTCTGTTCTTAGACTCTTTATTAACAACTTCTCCTGTTTTCCAGTCTCACGTACTTCTACCAGTTTTTATCTTTCTGCCTTGACTTCAGGGCATCCGCCTTTTCTTTATTGACCTTGTCCTGAGTCTCCTTTTCTTTTGCCTGAATAGCCTTCAACATCTGCTGGGCCTGCTGAGGTGATATTTTCACAGGCTGCTGACCGCTCTGCTGATCCTTACCGTCATTGCCCTGATTCTGTTGATTCTGCCCCTGGTTATTCTGGTTCTGATCCTGATTGTTGTCTTGATTCTGATCTTTATTCTGGTCATTGTTCTGACCGTCATTCTTGTTGTCGCCCTGATTCTGGTCTTGATTCTGATCCTGATTATTGTTCTGGTTCTGAGAATCTCCGCCACCGCCATTCTGCTGTTTTTCCATCATCTTCTTGGCATAAACGTAATTCTCTTTCGCGTCCATATCGCCAGGATTCCTCAACAGAGCCTCTTTGAAAGCATCCACGGCAGCCTGCCAATTCTTCTGCGCTATAGCGACGTCACCCGTATTGTAATAATAGTCAGAAGCATTGACTCCGGTAGGAGCTATATCCTTTATCCTTTCCAACATTTTGCCGGCCTCGTCAAAACTCTGCTGACGATATAGAGTGTTGGCAAGATTGTAATTCGCCGCAACCGAAAGGGAATCTTTTACAAGTGCTTTTCTGTACGAAATGTCGGCCTCTTTCCACTCACCCTTGCCGAACTTTCTGTTGCCTGCACGTACATCTTTCCTGTCCACCTGCGCAAATGCAGACAATGAACAGGTTAAAACCATTGCAAACACCAGTGATATATGTTTCAAATGCATCATAACTACCTCTTGTCAAATAATTGGCGGAACATTTTCCGCTCCCCTATCAACATCTCGACAACGAACAGGAACAATGCTATCGCAAAGAAATACATATACTGTTCATCATATTCTTCAAATACTATGGATTTGAACTCCTCCGCATCGAGTTTCTTGATATCGTTGATCACCGGATTGAGTCCGAATTCATCATTTCCGGCGTGCACATAAGCGCCCTTACCTGCCGACGCCACCTCTTTGAGCGTTGACTCATCCAACTTCGTAACGACGATATTGCCCTGCGAATCCTTAAGCAACCCGTCTTTTACCGGAATAGGCTGCCCCTGAGCGGAGCCCACACCGATAGTATAGACCAAAATGCCCATATCGGCGGCCTGTTTGGCGGCCTGAACCGGGTCATCCTCGTGATTTTCACCATCGGTTATAAGAATGATGGCCCTGCTTTTCTCGCTCTGCGCACTGAAGCTCTTTATGCAGGTATTGATTGCATCTCCCATTGCAGTACCCTGTACCGGGACTGACTCCGTAGAGATATTGTTCAGGAACATTTTGGCGGAAACATAATCCGTCGTGATCGGAAGCTGAACGAATGAAGTTCCTGCAAACAGGACAAGTCCGATTCTGTCTCCGTCAAGTTTGTCAACGATTCTGGAAATAGCCAATTTCGCACGCTCCAGCCTGTTAGGGGAATAATCCCTAGCCAGCATTGAATTGGATACGTCCAAAGCAATCATAACTTCCGCACCTCGGCTCTGATGTTCTTTCAGTTTGGCACCGATCTGCGGTCTGGAGAGTCCTATGACAAAGAATGCGAACGCCAACGAAAACAGCACGACGCGAAGCCATCCTTTTGTCTTAGAATAAGACGGCATCAGTTCTTTCACAAGAGCCTCGTCACCGAATTTCTTGAGACGGCGCTTTCTCAAATGCATCACAAGCCCGTACAGGATCGGAAATACCGGTACAAGGAACAAAAGCAATAAATATTGAGCCTGAGCAAAATATATCATATCTAATTCTCCATTAAGGAAGCCTGCGTATAACGAACAGCTTCAAAACAATCTCCAGAAGCAGACAGGCCAGCGCTACAAGTGCAAAACCGACGAACAGTTCCTTGTAAACCGGGAAGCTGTCGATGGTGGTACGCGCCTTCTCCATTTTGTTGATTTCGCTGTATATCTCGGAAAGCTTGGTATTGTCCGTAGCACGGAAATAACGTCCTCCGGTGGTTTCCGCTATATTCTTCAACAAATCTTCATCAATCTCGACTTCCACATTCTGCATCTGCACGCCCCACGGCGTCATCACCGGATATGGCGCAGTGCCGTTCGCACCGACTCCGATTGTATACACCCTTATGCCATAGGTCTTTGCGATATCAGCAGCAGTCTGAGGAGTAATCTCTCCGCTATTGTTCACACCGTCCGTAAGAAGAATGATTACACGGCTTTTGGCGTCTGAGCCCTGCATCCTTGCCACCGCAGTCGCCAGTCCGTTTCCTATGGCGGTACCGTCCTCGATAAGCCCTGTCTCGATTTCCTTCATAAGGTTGATCAAGGTGGCCCTGTCGGTCGTCAAAGGACACTGTGTATAACTCTCTCCGGCAAAAACCACGATACCCATACGGTCTGAAGGTCTCTGTGATATGAACTCTATCGCGATGTCTTTGGCCGCGCTTATACGGTCAGGGTCGAAGTCTCTCGCGAGCATACTTGTTGACACGTCCATAGCCATTACTATGTCAATACCTTCAGTGTCAATCTTTTCCATTTGGGATGATGAACGCGGTCTTGCGATGGCGATTATGACCATTGTCAACGCCACAGTTCTGAGCAGCATAGGAAGATGTCTCACAATCTCCATCACGCTGTGCCCTCCGGCTTTCCAGAATTTTATGTCGGAAACACGCAAATGCGCTCTTCTTCCTGTCAGTTCGATATAAATATAATGAGCCAGCAGAAGAACCGGAACGGTCAGCAACCAAAGAAGCTTAGGATATTCGAAGAACATTATTTCACCTCCTCCTTATCTTGAGACTCTTTACTGTCCGGCTCAGTCGTTGTCCCCCGCATTGTCTCCGGCGAAAACTCAGTCATTACCTCCTGTGTAGAAACGCCATCAGCCGCACCATTTGCCGTGTCCTTTGCCGACGCAGCTGCTTCGGCGGCAACTTTAGCCATCTCTTCTTCCTCCATCTTCCAGGTGGCAGTCACAAAGTTGACCGCGCGCGGAACTGCTTTCATATTTTCGTCGTCTGAAACAGTCATCTTGGCGAACTTCACCAAATCCGACATCACGAAAAGTTCTTTGGTGTCATCGATGAGAGGCTGAGGTATATCCTCATCTTTCAGGCCGTCAAAAATTTCCGCAGTAGTCATTTCCATAGCGCCGATGCGGAATCTTGCGGCTATATATTCCCTGAGGGCATCGGTCACACCGCTATAGAACTGCTTCTGCTTTTCAGGTGCCCAGTATTTGTTTCCGCGGAACTTGTCCAGTTTTCTGAGCGCAACGATGTATGGAGGCTCCTTGGACTCTTCCGCCAACGATTTCTTCTTCAGATATTTGGAAACAAGAAACCAGATCAGGGCAATCAAAGCCAGCAGAACCAGGCCTCCGAGTATATACGGAAGCACCTCTTTGAAGGTCAACGGATAGCGTATCTGCCCTTTAATATCGTGAACCTTGAATGTAGCGGTATCCATAGGCATTGACTTGACTTCCAACTTCTTGCCTGCAAATACGAGAGTGTCTGTCTGCCCGTTCGGCAAGGTAAGCCTTACGGCTATGTCCGGGAGCTGATATTCGCCCTCATCAAATGATGTGATGACGATGCTCCCTTCCAAATCCATAGCGGATTCCTTCTTATACTGCTTGAGCGTATCCAATTCCCATCCGCGTACAACCTCAACGCTGTCCATCAGCCCTTTGGAGAAATCCTGCAGCTCTATCACGGAGCCGTTCTTCATCTTGTCAATATGAAATCCATACTCAAGCTGATCGGCAATAAGTACAGAATCGCGCTTCTGCAACTGCCTGAGCCAGGCATCCCCCGAGGGAATTACGGACTGCGCGGACAACGTCAACGAAGACATCGCCGCAGACAAAACCAGAACTATGTTATATATCAATTTCATTTTCAACGTTTATCGAAAAATGCCATAAGACTCCTTACATAGTCGGACCCGGTGGAGACATTCACACTGTCTATCTGATAGCGGAGAAGCAACTTGGACGCCTTTTCGTCGGCATTCTGCACCGCCTTCGAATAGGCGTTGCGCACTCTCGCGCTGGACGTGTCCACCCACGCAGTCTCTCCTGTCTCGGAATCCTTCACATTGACAAGTCCGACATTCGGAATCGTCTTTTCTCTAGGGTCATACACATTTATGACCGACAAGTCGTGCCTGTTCACGGCAACCTTTATGGCATCCTCATATCTCGGATTGCCTTCAGAATCGACGTCCAGCATATCTGACAACAGGAACGCCGTACACTTCTGCTTGATGGCATTCGTGAAGAAGCGCAGCGCACCGCCTATATCTGTCCCGGAAGACTCCGGCTTCAGTTCTATGATTTCACGGATTATGCGCAGCAGATGACTGCGTCCTTTCCGCGGAGGTATGAACTTTTCAACCTTGTCGCTGAAAAACATCGCGCCCACCTTGTCATTGTTTATTATCGCCGAGAATGACAGGACGGCGGCAATTTCCGCTATAAGATCGCGCTTTGTGCTTCCGACAGTTCCGAAAAGACCGGACCGGCTTATGTCCACGAGCAGCATCACCGTCATCTCACGTTCCTCTTCGAACACCTTCACATAAGGGGCACGAAGCCTTGCCGTGACATTCCAGTCCATATTGCGGACATCGTCACCATATTGATACTCACGCACTTCGCTGAACGCCATTCCTCGTCCTTTGAACGCAGAATGATACTCCCCCGCAAATATCTGATGCGAGAGAGCCCTGGTCCTTATCTCAATCTTGCGGACCTTCTTCAGCAAATCACTTGCACTTGCATCCATAGACTGCGGGTTTATGGTACAATCACTGCGTTAAGGACCTGAGATATGATGTTTTCAGTAGTCACATTCTCCGCTTCAGCCTCATAGGTCAGTCCGATTCTGTGACGGAGAACCTCGTTGCAGACCGCTCTGACATCCTCAGGAATCACATATCCTCTTCTCTTTATGAAAGCGTAAGCCTTTGCCGCCATAGACAGAGATATGCTGGCACGTGGAGAAGCTCCGTAAGAAATGAGTCCTGACAAATCCTTCAGATTGTAATCCTCAGGCGTCCTAGTAGCGTACACAATGTCAACGATATATCTTTCAATCTTCTCATCCATATAGACATCTCTCACCACCTGACGCGCTCTCACGATATCCTCAGGAGAGATAACAGGCTGAGCCTTAGGGAATTCGCCAGTGTTGTTCATACGGATAATCTGACGCTCTTCCTCTTTCTTAGGATAAGAAACCACAACCTTGAGCATAAAACGGTCGACCTGCGCCTCCGGCAGCGGATAAGTACCTTCCTGCTCGATAGGGTTCTGAGTCGCCATAACAAGGAACGGCTCCGGCAACTTGAATGTTTCGTCACCGATGGTCACCTGGCGCTCCTGCATCGCCTCAAGAAGGGCGGACTGGACTTTCGCAGGTGAACGGTTGATTTCATCAGCAAGCACGAAGTTGGCGAATATCGGGCCTTTGTGAACTTCAAAACTTTCGCTTTTCTGAGAATAGATAAGGGTACCGAGCACATCCGCAGGAAGCAAATCTGGCGTAAACTGAATTCTGCTGAACTTCGCGCTTACAGCCTGCGCCAAAGTATTGATTGCCAATGTCTTTGCAAGACCCGGAACACCCTCCAGAAGAATATGGCCGTTAGCAAGCAAACCTATCAGCAAATTTTCGACTAGCTGCTTCTGGCCTACAATGACCTTCCCCATTTCCATCGAAAGAAGGTCAACAAAAGAACTTTCACGCTGAATGCGGTCGTTGAGTTCTTTGATATTTACACTCTCCATCAGTTATTTTAATTTTATATTTTCTTCACAATCACCACGTTTTCCATTGCAGTCCGGATTGCTTATATTTGCAGGCATATACCAGAAACAATGAAATATATCATCCGCCTGTCTTACAATGGATCAGCTTTTTCAGGCTGGCAAATCCAACCGAACGATCCGTCAGTTCAGAAAAGCATCCAAAAAGCACTCTCAACTCTCTTGAACGAGGATATATCGGTTACCGGAGCGGGTCGGACGGATACTGGCGTCAATGCCATCAACTACATCGCGCACTTCGAAACGCAGTCTGAAATAGCTATTGAAGCCGACGCCCTTCGCTACAAATTAAATGCCATTACCCCGGCCGAAATAGCTGTTCACGAAGTCGCTCCGGCAGATGAAAATTTCCACGCCAGATTCGATGCGACAAGCCGTGAATACAAGTATTTCATACACCGGAAAAAGGACCCTTTCATATCCCGATTCTCATATTTCCATCCCCGCAGTCTGGACTTGCAGGCGATGAATTCCGCGGCAAAATATCTCATAGGGACTCACGACTTCAGATGTTTCGAGAAAGTCGGAGGAAACAACAAGACATCAATATGCACCATCAGCGAAGCCAAATGGGATTTTTGGAAACCCGACCACGTGGCGATGATGAATTACCCGTACGCTGACGGAGACTATATTGTCTTCACCGTCAGAGCAGACAGATTTCTCCGGAATATGGTCCGCGCCATAGTCGGTTCAATGATTGAGATAGGTCAAGGGAAACGGTTACCGGAATGGCTGGGCGAACTAGTATCAAGCGGAACCCGCTCGGATGCCGGCCAGTCTGTCCCGGGATACCCTCTGTTTCTATGCAATGTCAGTTATGACGGGAGAAACAGTGAATCCGATTCCCCCGAAAAACCGTTATAGAACAATCACTTAGACATCTTGCGTTCGAACAGTTCTATCGTGTTCTCCATCAGACAGGTGATGGTCATAGGTCCTACGCCTCCAGGTACAGGAGTAATGACTGAAGCTATCGGCTCAACAGCCTCATAATCAACATCTCCGCACAGTTTTCCCGTCTCTGGGTCACGATTAACTCCGACATCTATAACGACAGCGCCCGGAGCGACCATATCAGCCGTAACGAAACGCGGACGTCCGATGGCTACCACGAGAATTTCGGCCTCTCTTGCGACCGCAGGCAAGTCAACAGTTCTGCTGTGGCATATAGTCACGGTAGCGTTCCTGTCAAGGAGCAGTTTAGCCACAGGGAGTCCGACAATCTGGCTTCTGCCTATCACGACTGCACGTTTTCCTTTTATTTCCACTCCTGCCTCGTCAAGCATCTTTATGATGCCCTTAGGCGTACAAGGAACGGAGCAAGGCTGCTTCTGCCACAAAGCCGCCACGTTGAGCGGGTGAAATCCGTCCACGTCCTTGTCCCGTGATATTGCGGCTATCACTTTGTCTTCCGATATATGTTTCGGCAACGGGAGCTGCACCAGGATTCCGTCCACTGAATCATCCGCATTCAGCTGGGAGATAAGTTCCAACAACTCTGCCTCGCTTATGTCTGCAGGCTTGAGTATGGTTGTATTCTTGATGCCTACAACTTCGGATGCTTTGGCCTTGCCTTTCACATACGATTGACTAGCAGGATCTTCTCCCACCAGAATCACTACGAGATGTGGCACTCTGCCGTATTTTTCAGGGAATGTGGCGACCTTCTCGGCCATCTCTGCCTTCAATTTGACAGATAGTTCTTTTCCACTTATGATTTTCGCCATATAATTATACGATTAGCTTCTGCAAGATAATCAATTTTCCAGATAACCCTGCAGAAGCCAGTTAAAAGTTTCGTATTTTGGAGTTGTCCCGATTGCGCACTCAGAACATCGGGCCGGGACTATTTCTCGAAAGCCCAGTGACCTATGTCAGTTCTGTGGAACAGATTCTCGCAATCGATATTCTCCACGGCGGAAAGCGCTTTGTCGTGAGCCTCTTTCAGTGACGGCGCAGAAGCCAGGACCATAAGCACGCGTCCTCCGTTGGTAACCAGAGAATGTCCGAGTTTATCAAAGGCCTCGTGCTCATTTTCACCATTATGAGAATCAAACTTCTTGAGTCCGGTTCCCATATGATAAACCCTTATCGCAGGGTCTTCCAGCACCTTGTCCACGCCTTTGATTTCGTAGCCTTTCTTGTAAGACCCCGGATAGCCTTTTGATGCCAGGACAAATCCCAGGACAGCATTGTCAGACCATTTTACGACAGGCATAGGAACGTCATTCGCCACATTCCAGAAAATCTCGAATATATCTGATTCCAGACGAGGCAGGACGACTTCCGTTTCAGGATCGCCGAAACGGCAATTGAATTCTATCACTTTGATTCCGTCAGGAGTCTTCATAAGACCGCCATACAGCACACCCTTGAAAGGAATACCCTCTGCGACCATACCTGAAGCGATAGGCTTCATTATGTGCTCGAGAGCATATTTTTCGTCTTCTTCCGTCACGAAAGGGAGCGGTGTATATGCTCCCATTCCGCCCGTATTAGGGCCTTCGTCCCCGTCAAATGCGCGCTTATGGTCTTGCGACAGCACCATCGGCACAACTTCAGACCCATTGACAAAGCACAGAAGCGAGAACTCCGGGCCGGTCAAGAATTCCTCAACCACAACCTTTCCGCGACCGAACTTGTCATCGAGAAGCATATCCTTGAGAGCAGCGTCGGCCTCTTCAAGTGTCTGCGCTACTACAACGCCCTTGCCTGCAGCCAGTCCGTCGTATTTAAGCACGACAGGAATCTTACCCGAATTGACGTATGTCATGGCCTCTTCATAATCAGAAAATGTCTTATATGAAGCCGTAGGGACGTTATACTTGGCCATCAATGACTTGGCGAAATCTTTGCTTGACTCTATGCGTGCGGCCGCCTTTGAAGGACCGAATATCTTAAGTCCGCGTGAAACGAATTCATCCGCTATTCCGGCAGCCAGCGATACTTCGGGACCGACGACCGTAAGATCAATGCCCTCATTCTGTGCAAATTCGGCAAGCTCGTCAACCTGCGTATCTTCGAGAGGCACGCATTTGGCCTGACGTGCAATTCCCGCATTTCCCGGAGCACAAAAGATTTTTTCCACCCTTTCTGAACGGGAGAGGGCGTCAACTATCGCGTGCTCTCTTCCGCCTCCGCCCACGACAAGGACCTTAGCTCTGCGCGGCATATTGTTTTCTGTCATAATCTGTTGCAAATTTAAGTTCTGCGAATACCCAACTGCTTGACAGTTCTATCAGTGTTTGAAATGGCGTTCTCCGGTGAAGATCATAGCTATGCCCTTCTCATTTGCAAGCTTGATTGAATCTTCGTCACGGATGCTTCCGCCAGGCTGCACAATCGCCTTGATTCCATATTCTGCAGCCATCGCAACACAGTCATTGAACGGGAAGAATCCGTCAGACGCAAGCACAAGGCCTTCGTTCCTGATGTCTTTGCCTTCTTCTTTCAAAGTGTTTTCTGCTTCTTTCAGAGCAATCTCAGCAGATCCGATACGGTTCATCTGCCCGGCACCGACTCCGAATGTCATACCGTTCTTGGCGACTACTATCGCATTGGATTTCACGTGCTTGACGATTCTCCACGCAAATGACATATCATTCATCTGCTCCTCAGTAGGCACGGTCTCGGTAACGCACTGTCCCTCTGCAACTTCTTTGGTATTTACATCCCTATCCTGCACCAGCATACCGCCGTTCATACTTACATATTGTTTACGCACGACGTCATCCTTATTCATATTGACTTTCAGCACACGCAGGTTCTTCTTAGTACGGAGAAGTTCGAGAGCGTCAGGGGCGAATGAAGGGGCCATCACAATCTCAAGGAAAATCGGCTTGAGCATCTGCGCAGTTTCCAGGTCAATCTCCCTGTTGGCTGCAACGATGCCTCCGAAAATACTGGTCTTGTCTGCTTCATAAGCCTTCTTCCAAGCCTCAGCGATAGTTTTGCCGGTAGCGCTTCCGCAAGGATTCATATGCTTGACGCCCACACAGAACGGCTCATCAAATTCGCGCACGATATTCAGAGTGGCGTTAGCATCCTGTATGTTATTGTATGACAATTCCTTGCCATTGAGCTGCTCAGCAGTTGCGAGAGAGAACGGCTCATCCACAAGACTCTTGAAGAACTTCGCCTGCTGGTGAGGATTCTCGCCGTATCTGAGTTCCTGTTTCAAATCATACTCGAGGAAAAGCTTTTCCGGAAGACCGGCCTGAGCGCGCATATATGTCGCGATTGCCATATCATATTCTGCCGTATGTGTATATGCTTTGGCAGAAAGCGCGAGACGGGTTTCACGAGTCGTGTTGCCGTTCGCCTTTATTTCTGACAGAACCGTCTCATAATCAGAAGGATTGCATACCACGGTGACAGATTCCCAGTTCTTTGCCGAGCTACGGAGCATAGAAGGGCCTCCGATGTCGATATGCTCAACTGCATCTTCCATCGTCACATCAGGTTTTGCGATAGTCTCTCTGAAAGGATACAGATTCACGCAGACAAGGTCGATAGTCTCTATACCATTGTCTTTCAATTCTTTCATATGCTCGGGAATATCCCTTCTGGCGAGAAGTGCTCCGTGGATTTTAGGATGAAGTGTCTTCACTCTGCCGTCGCATATTTCAGGGAATCCGGTCACGTCGCTGACGCTTGTAACCGGCACGCCTGCCTCTTTCAACAATTTCATTGTACCGCTTGTGGACAGGATTTCCCATCCCATTGCGACAAGACTTTTGGCGAATTCTACCACGCCAGTTTTATCACTTACACTGATGAGTGCTTTCATTGATGATATGTTTTAATGTTCTTGTTATGATTTACTAAAGGAGCGATATGTCAACTCCCGGCTTGTCTGTGACACAGCCGATTACAGATGCCTTGTCTCCGTGCGCGGCAAGGATGTCAATGGCTTTCTGCGCCTCTGACTTGTCCAAGGCGAGCACCATTCCGACGCCCATATTGTAGATGTTGAACATCTCGCGGTGGCTTATGTTGCCGTGTTTCTCAAGGAAACGGAAGATAGGGAGTATCTCCCAGGTGCCCTCGTCTATATGGATGCCCTGACCTTCGCTGAGGATTCTTGGTATATTCTCATCAAAACCGCCTCCGGTTATATGTGCCACACCGTGTACGTCGCAGTTGCGGATTACGTCCAGAACCTGTTTAACATAGATTCGGGTAGGAGTCAATGCGACCTCTCCCAACGGTTTGTCACCGAGCTCCGGATAAACCTTATGAAGATCCAGCGCAGCATCGGCGAAAATCTTGCGGACAAGACTGAAGCCGTTGGAATGTACTCCTGTGGAAGCTATTCCTACAAGCACATCTCCGACTTTCACTTTCGTGCCGTCAATCAACTTGGATTTCTCTACTACACCGGTAGTATAGCCGGCAATATCATATTCGCCGTCCTCATACATTCCGGGCATCTCGGCAGTCTCGCCGCCGATAAGAGCGCATCCGGCCTGGCGGCATCCTTCCGCCACGCCGGCGACAATCGCCTCGACCTTTGACGGAACATTCTTTCCGAGAGCGACATAGTCCAGGAAGAACAGTGGCTCAGCGCCTTGCGCCAGAACGTCATTTACACACATAGCGACAGCATCGATTCCGATAGTGTCGTGCTTGTCCATCGCGAATGCCAATTTCAATTTCGTGCCCACACCGTCAGTGCCACTGACAAGAACAGGCTCCTTGACATTAAGGGCCGAAAGGTCAAACATTCCTCCGAATGCCCCGATATTGCCCATCACGCCGAGACGTGAGGTGGAAGATACGTGCTTTTTGATACGTCTTACGACATCGTATCCGGCTTCAAGGCTTACACCAGCCTTCTCATAATCTACTGCCATCGAATTATTTGGTTTTTAATTTATTATCAATCTGTCTATTACAGGCTCTTTCCCGTTCAGTTCAGAACCAAGTTATCCTTCTCCTGATGCTCAAAACTTGCCTTCCTTGTTAGCATCCTCAAGGCTGGAGTACAGCGATGTCGGATATTTTCCGCTGAAGCAGGCGAGGCATAAGTCCGAGCGCTGTCCGGCTTCATAAAGCGCATTCTCCGAAAGGAACGCTAAAGTATCCGCCTCTATCGCTTCGCAAGCTTCTGACAATGTTCTGTTTGCGCAGAGAAGTTCCTCGTAGGTGGATATGTCAACGCCATAGAAACAAGGATATTTGATCATCGGGCTCGCAATTCTCACGTGCACTTGTGAAGCCCCTGCTTCACGCAGCATTCTCACGATTCGTCTTGAGGTCGTGCCCCTGACAATCGAGTCGTCAATCAGGACTACCCTCTTGCCGCCCACAATGCTCTTAACCGGCGAAAGTTTCATTTTCACACCCTTATCCCTCATTTCCTGAGACGGCTGAATGAACGTTCTGCCTATATATTTATTCTTTATAAGTCCCATTTCATACGGAAGTCCGCTCGCCTCGGCATAACCCATTGCGGCACTGAGACTTGAATCCGGTACACCTACCACAATGTCCGCGTCAGCCGGAGATTCCTTGAAAAGAAGTTTTCCTGATTCCTTGCGGAAAGTGTGCACATTCTTACATTCAATATCGCTGTCAGGACGTGAGAAATAGATATATTCCATCGCGCACATCGCGTGACGCTGATATTCCGAGTATTTTCTGGACCTGATGCCATGATGGTCGATTGTCACGATCTCGCCCGGCTCCACGTCACGGATAAATTCCGCTCCGATTGTACTGAACGCACACGTTTCGCTGCTGACCACATATCCGTCGCCAAGTTTGCCGATGGAAAGCGGACGGAGACCGTATTTGTCCCTGCAGGCATATATCCTGTTCTGGGTCATTATCAGGAACGCGAAAGCACCTTCAATCATATTCAGAGCTTCCATTATAGGAAATATGCGCGGACTCTTGCGCTCAAGCGGGTCTTTCTTGATGAGATGTGCGAGGATTTCGCTGTCCGATGTGGACTGGAACAGACTTCCCCTGTCCTCCAGATACTTGCGCAGCTGCACGGAGTTCACGAGGTTGCCGTTGTGCGCCAATGCGAAGTCACCCGTATTGTGTCTGAACAGGAATGGCTGGACATTCTCGATTCCGCCTCCACCTGTCGTGGAATAACGCACGTGGCCTATCGACATCTTGCCCTGAAGGGTTGAAAGATTGTCATTGTTGAAGACTTCGGTGACAAGGCCAAGCCCTTTGACTCTGCGGAGATATCCGCTGTCGTTCACTGACACTATACCGCAGCCTTCCTGCCCTCTGTGCTGCAGAGAATGAAGACCGTAATATGTGATTTCCGCGGCATTGGGAACGCCATATACTCCGAAGACTCCGCATTCCTCGTGCAGTCCTCTGAAAGATTCTCCCAGACCGCAGCCATTCATTATTTTATCTTTAACAGTCATAACTACCTAGCTTCGACTTTAGTTTCACAAACAGATTTGAGACGGTCAAAGACAGTCTTGTACGCCTGCCCTACCTTTCCGCAATCCTGACGGAAACGGTCTTTATCCAGTTTCATTCCGGTTTCAATATCCCAGAAACGTGCACTGTCCGGCGTAATGTCATCAGAAACGACCAGCGAACCGTCCGCCAACCTGCCGAATTCTATCTTGAAATCGACGAGCGTGATTCCGGCTTTCTTGAAAACTGGAGTCAGTATTTCATTTATCCGCTTCGCTATGCCATATATTTCCGACAATTCATCTTTTGTAACCAGACCTAGCGCGATGGCGTGATAATCATTGATGACCGGATCGCAAAGTTCGTCAGACTTGTAGCAGATGTCATAGACAGGCTCCGCAGGCACCAGACCCTCCTGAAGGCCAAGCCTTTGCGCCATAGAACCGGCTATCACATTGCGGACGATGACTTCCATCGGAATGACCGCTGTTTTAAGGCACAACTGATCAGTCTCAGAGAGTTTTTCGATAAAATGTACCGGTATGCCGTCCGCTTTCAGCAGACTGGAAATCATAGAGGATATTCCGTTGCAGTACTTGCCCTTGTCCTTTATGACCGCCTTCTTTATCTTGTAATACGCGGTTATGTCATCGGTAAAGCTGACTATCACCTTGTCAGCATCTTCCGTGTCATAAATCTTTATCGAGACACCGTCATATATCTTATTTGTCTTGTTCATATCGCCGTCCGTTATTCGCCTCTGAAATATCTTACCGCATTGTCGAACAGAGGCTGCTCAAGGTTTGCCGCAATGTTCTTGAAAAGATTGTTCTCATAACGCTCAGAATGTCCCATCTTTCCGAGAATCTGTCCGTTCTTGCTTATGATGCCCTCGATTGCATAATACGAACCGTTAGGGTTGTAAGGAGAACGCATCGATTCCGCCTCGTCAATAGGATCCGCATATTGGAACGCTACCTGGCCGTTCTCGAAAAGTTCTTTTGCAAGTTCCTCATTGACAACGAATTTACCTTCACCGTGGCTTACCGGTATCGCATAGACGTCACCGATGGACATTCCGGCCAGCCAAGGTGAATTCACGCTCGCAACTCTGGTGAACGCCATTTGGGAGATATGCCTGTTGATGTCGTTCCTGAACAATGTCGGGGAATCTTTGGTCACAAGTCCCAGATGTCCGTAAGGGAGCAGACCTGATTTAACCAAAGCCTGGAATCCGTTGCATATACCCAGAATCAATCCTCCGCGTGCAACCAAAGCTTCGATAGCCTCAGATATCACCTTATTGTTCAACACGTTGGCAATGAATTTACCGCTTCCGTCCGGTTCATCACCTGCTGAGAATCCGCCGCAGAACGCAAGAATCTGACAGCTGTCAATATTGCGTTTCATCTCGTCAATCGAATCGAACACATCCTGTTCAGTAAGGTTACGGAAAACGCTCATCTTGACCTTGGCTCCGGCTTTACGGAACGCCTTTGCGGTATCATAATCGCAGTTGGTTCCCGGGAATACAGGAAGATATGCCACCGGTTCCGCAATCTTTTCGCCTTTGTATTTCAAATCTGCCTTCTTAGCCTTGTACGGCTTTGCGCCTTCCATACCTTTCGGCAGCAGACGTTTCATATCCGGAGTGCTTACCGCAGGGTAAACCTTTGTGTATTTGTCAAATGCACTCTTCACCAGCGCATCTATCGCAATGCTCTTGCCGTTTATCCTCAGCGCATCGTTCACTCCGGCGGTCACCGTACCAAGGAATTGAGCATTCTCAAAGTCCAGGTCAGCCTCCGTCTCCAGAATGATTGAGCCATAGCTATAGTCAAACAGTTCATTTTCAGGAACATTCACATCTATTCCGAATGAATTTCCGAAGGACATTTTGCAGAGACCTTCAGCTACGCCGCCGAATCCGACTGCCCAGGCAGAAACTGCATTACCGCTCTCAATCTGCTCCTCAACATACGCCCAGTTCTTTTTAAGCTGTTCAACATCAGGCATATAGTTCTTCAAAGGAGTATGTTTAACCAGCCAAAGCCTGTTGCCTTCCCACTTCAATTCCGGAGAGATGACCTTGTTTGCATTGACCGTAGTGATTCCGAAAGAAATCAGAGTCGGCGGGACATTGATATGCTCGAATGTACCGCTCATCGAATCCTTGCCGCCGATTGACGGAAGGCCGAGTTCAATCTGCATCTTGAGAGAGCCCAGGAGCGCGCTCATAGGCTTGCCCCACACTTTAGGGTCGTGCGTCATTCTCTCGAAATACTCTTGGCAGGAGAATCTCATCTTCTCGTAATGTCCGCCTGCGGCCACAACCTTTGCGCAGGCCTCAACCATCGAGTAGGCCGCGCCGTGATATGGACTCCATGAAGAAATGACAGGATTGAATCCGAATGCCATCATACTTGCGGTATCGGTATATCCGTCTGTAGGAAGTTTCTGCACAGAGACCTGAGTCTCAGTCAATTGCAATTCTCCTCCATAAGGCATAAGCACTGTCGAGCGCCCGATCGTGGAATCGAACATTTCGATAAGGCCTTTCTGGCTCACGACGTTAGGATCACTGAGATTGTTCTGAAGTTTTTCTTTCAGAGTCTCGCCCTCGACTTTTCTTTCGAACGGATTTTTCTCCTCGACTGCAGCCACCTGCGCCTTTGCATAATGACGGGCACCTGCACTGTCAATGAAACTGCGGCGAAGATCCGCCACCAGCTTGCCACCGTTGTACATACGCATACGCTCTGTATCAGTAACGTCAGCAACGTGTGTAACCTCAACATTTTCGCTATGGCAATATTCCACGAACTTTGCCTCGTCTTTGGCCTCGACTACCACCGCCATTCTCTCCTGAGACTCGCTTATGGCCAATTCTGTGGAATTCAGACCGCTATATTTTACCGGAACCCTATCCAGATATATATCCAGACCGTCTGTAAGCTCGCCGATTGCGACACTCACTCCGCCGGCTCCGAAGTCATTGGATTTCTTGATAAGTTCTGTCACCTCAGGACGGCGGAAAAGTCTCTGAAGTTTTCTTTCCTCGGGAGCATTCCCTTTCTGCACCTCGCTGCCGCAGGTTTCCAATGATTCTTCCGTATGTTCCTTGGATGAGCCTGTAGCTCCTCCGATGCCGTCACGTCCAGTTCTTCCGCCGAGCAACAAAATCACGTCACCTGGCACAGGAGACTCCCTCCTGACATTCTCCGCCTTGACAGCACCGACTACAGCGCCGACCTCAAGACGTTTGGCAACATATCCTTTGTCATAGATTTCGCGCACGTGCGTTGTCGCAAGACCTATCTGATTACCGTAACTTGAGTATCCGTGAGCGGCTTTCCTGGTAATGACGCACTGCGGGAGCTTACCCTGAAGCGTCTCTGACACAGGTTTGTAGATATCTCCGGCACCTGTCACGCGCATTGCCTGGTAAACATAAGAACGGCCGGACAGCGGGTCACGGATTGCTCCTCCAAGACAAGTAGCCGCGCCTCCGAAAGGCTCGATTTCAGTAGGATGATTATGGGTCTCGTTCTTGAACATCAGTAGCCACTTCTCCAGCTTTCCGTCCACATCAACATCGACATAGATGCTGCAGGCGTTGTTCTCTTCACTCACTTCCATATCGTCAAGCAGCCCTGCCTTGCGGAGATATTTGCCGCCGATTGTCGCCATATCCATAAGATTCAGGCCCTTGTTCTCGCGTCCGAGGTCCTTGCGAAGTTTCAGATAGAGTTTGAGCGTGCCGTCTATCTCCTCCTTCATAAATGACTCTTCCACTCCGACTTCTTCGAGTTCGGTAGTGAATGTGGTATGACGGCAATGGTCGCTCCAATATGTGTCAAGGATGCGGAGTTCGGTCTCATTCGGTTCACGGCCTTCCTCCTTGAAATACTTGACCACCTCACGCAGGTCATCTGCATTCATAGCCAAGCCCATCTTGTGGCAGAACGGCTCCAGATCAGCCTCACCCATCTCAACAAAGCCTTCCAGAACAGGCACCGGCTTCACTGCGGCATTCTCCGCATCAGTCAGTTTTCCAAGGTCTTTCTCTCTGGACTCCACCGCATTGATATAATAATGCTTAATCTTCGCCAACACGCTGTCGTCCGTATCTCCGTCCAAGATTATGAGTTTGGAGCTTTTGATGCGTACATCTGCTTTAGGGTCAATAAGATGAACGCAATCTACCGCTGAAGCCGCCCGCTGGTCGAATTGTCCGGGAAGATATTCCACAGCGATGTATTTCGTACCTTCCAATTCACACGCGTCAGAGACCTTGTCGGTCACGATTTCTCCAAATACGCTGTAACGACTTTTTTCCAGAAGTTCCGGAGTGAATCCGAACAGATCATACACGTTCAGAAGTCTGAGTGATTTGAGCTCGAGTTGAAGGTTCTCATTCAACTCAGATTTGAGACTGCCTGCTTCCACCTGAAATTCAGGATACTTTTCAACAAAAATCCGATAGTTTGCCATCTTACGCAATTAATTTTCTATCAATATTTTACTATTTCACGAATTTATTTTCCCAGTTGGCGCCATATTCCGCGAGCTCCATAGGCACAAATGTTATATGGGCCATCTTGCGCTTCGGACGCGACTCTGTCTTGCCGTATATATGCACGAATACTCCTTTCCCGGCTTCTCCGGAATAAGCGTTTTCCCGCTTTGCCGTATTCGAGATATGATTTTCCCTGACTATCCGCCAAGTTGCGTCAAGGTCCTGGCCGAGGATGTTCTTCATCAATGCAGGCGATTTCAGGACGGGCTGTTCCAACGGCTTGTCCAACAGGAAGTGACACAGTTCCGAGTACTGGGAAGCGGTACATCCTTCTATCGTGTAGTGGCCGCTGTTGTGCGGACGCGGCGCCATCTCATTGAATACAAATTCATTGCCTTTCACAAACAACTCTACGGCAAGTATTCCCCTGTAATCGCACCCTTCCATAAACTTTCCGCACGCATCAATTATACGCCTGCCCAAATCTGTCGGGACGATATTTTTTCCGGCATCCGTCCGGTAAAGGCTTTCAGCCGGCACAATGCAGAGGTCAAGGATTCCGTCCTTATGGACATTTCTTCCTATCGGGAAATGCACCGTATCTTTTCCATCCCTTACCATAATGACGCTGCACTCATAGTCAAACGGCACAAACGATTCCAATATGCAGGGTACATTCAGAAGTTCGGATGCTTTCCGGATATCTGATTCCGTCCTTATCACCGCCTGACCGTGTCCGTCGTATCCCAGACGTCTGGTCTTGAGCACACACGGCATTCCGAGAGATTTCACGGCATTGCTCAATTCCTCAATACGCTCGTCATCGGTCATCGGACGGCATTTTCCGGCAGCAGTGTCATTGATTTCCGGGACTGTTGCACAGTCTTCATCCGAAGAATTCAAAGGCAGCGCAATATATTCCGGAACTGGCAGACCGTGACGTTTCGCATTATTTTTCTCGCGAAGCCTGTCCTGTGAGTCAAAAAGAGGCCTGATTCCCTGCGGAATGTTGTATTTCCCTTCCAAGTGACGAAGAATGTCTCCAGGGACATTTTCGAACTCATAAGTCAGCACTTCTGTCATATCGCCCAGACGTTCAAGAGCCTCCAAATCGTCATACGCGGCAACTATATGTCCGTCACATTCTGCGAACGCAGGAGCGTCGGGTGAAGGATCCAGGGCATAAACGGCTGCGCCCTGGCGGTGCGCCTCCTCTGCGATCATAAGACCGAGCTGCCCACCTCCGATTATGCCTATTCGTTTTGTCATCAGTTGATTGTTTAGATTTCTGCCTGGAGAACCGAGTCCGTCTGCTCTTGTCGGAATTTTTCGAGTCGGCGCGATACCCCGTCATCCTGCAATGCCAAGATGGAGGCCGCAATCAGAGCAGCATTTTTCGCACCGTTTATAGCGACAGTCGCCACAGGCACACCGCCCGGCATCTGAACTATTGAGAGAAGGGAATCCAAGCCGTTCAAGGCACGTGATTTCACAGGGACTCCGATAACCGGAAGAGGCGTCATAGCCGCCACCATTCCGGGAAGATGCGCCGCACCGCCTGCACCGGCAATGATTACACTTATGCCCCTGGCTTTCGCAGTCTTCGCATAGTCATACATCAGATCCGGTGTCCTATGCGCGCTCACAACTCTTTTCTCGAATGGAATTTCGAGAGCTTTAAGCATTTCTTCGGCCCCGGACATAACTTCATAGTCACTCGTGGAGCCCATTATGATTCCGACTTTCATCCTATTTGGTTTTTGTGAGAGTCCGACAGACATCTGTTGCCGCCATCCTCTTACTAGGTATATCGATTCTGCAAAAGCAAGTGCAAATATACTCTTTCTAAACCGCATAACCAAAGGGCGGAAAAGCAATATTTTCACAAAATCATTTTAAGCACCGCCAATGCGATTTCTATGACATTTTTTGTCAGGATATTCATTAACCCTTCCACGCGTTTTTGCCAGTTCCCCCGCTCAAAAAAGCTATTTTTCGACATTTTTGCATTGATTTTGCCTGTCAGCCCTTGTTTTATCAAAAAATCTGCTTACATTTGCAATCCACTTCGCGTGGAACACGAATTAACATTCGACATTGGAGAGATGGCAGAGTGGTCGAATGCGGCGGTCTTGAAAACCGTTGATCTTAACGGGTCCGGGGGTTCGAATCCCTCTCTCTCCGCAAGTAGTCTTGAGAATCAAGAATTTACAACATTTACGAACAAATTTACGAACAAAAGTAAGTTTGTTCGTAAATGTTTTTATTAGCCCCTGTTGAACTTTCTACCTCTGCGGTTTTCGAGGCTCACGCGCAAAACCCTGTGTAAGATGAAAGAAAGTATTTACTGTATGTAGTAACTGAAAAGTGTACCAGATTCTATTTTAAAAGTGTACCACTTG
>CAVKAQ010000011.1:0-15717 GCA_963654225.1 Butyricicoccaceae bacterium
TGTCGTAGAAACAGGTGTGGGTCACATCGTTCATACTTTCTATTCCGCCCCAGAACACAAGCATCAGCGCGGGATTGTCATTGATGCAGAGATCCTGCGAGAGCTGGTCATAAGTCCTCTGAATGAACGTGCTGTAAACTCCCCAGACAGGCTTCCCTCCACGCTTTGCTATTCCGGAAGCCATCGCGACGGCAGTTTCCTCCGCAATTCCCACATCAAGGAATTGTCTGCCGGCCTGTTCTCTTCGTGGCTTTGTAAATCCGAACACTGTAGGCGTGCCTGAAGTGATGGCTATGAGTTCCGGATTTTCAGCCATCTTGCCGAGAAGATAGCGAGCCGTAAGGTCACCATAATCCTCGCAATTGGACTTTGATTTCGGTTCTCCTGTCTCAATGTCGAACGGCGCTCCATAATGCCATTTTTCCTTATTCGCTTCGGCATATTTCAATCCTTTGCCTTTGAGAGTGTTGATATGCACTACGACAGGCTTGTCCGCATCTTTCACCTTTTTAAAAGCATCGATCAGAGATGCGATGTCGTTGCCTTCCGCCACATAGAGATAATCAAGTCCGAGAGCCTTGAATATATTGTTCTCCGCCTTTCCTTCAGTGTCTCTGAGCAACTGTAGATTTTTATACAGCCCGCCGTGGTTCTCCGCGATGGACATCTGGTTGTCATTGACAATGACGATGAAATTGCTGCGGAGCTCCGATCCGGCTACATTCAGGCCCTCGAATGCCTCTCCACCGCTAAGAGAACCGTCGCCTATTACGGCGATAACGTTCTCCTTGCCGCCCGCGAGGTCGCGTCCCTTTGCAAGTCCGCAGGCAAGGCTGACAGATGTCGAGGTGTGTCCTATGACGAACTGGTCGTGTCCGCTTTCCGACGGTTCACTGTATCCTGTCACGTCGCTGTAGTGTGACGGGTCCATGAACGCCCGTTTTCTGCCGGTCAGAATTTTGTGCGCATAGCTCTGGTGAGAGACGTCAAAGACAAATTTATCGGCTGGAGAATTGAAGACGTAGTGCAAGGCGACTGTAGCCTCAACCATTCCCAGATTCGGGCCCACGTGGCCACCATAATTGCTAAGCTTCTCAATCAGATAATGCCTTACCTCATCGGCAAGAATATTAAGTTGTCCTATGTCCAGTTTCTTGACATCCTCCGGACCGTTGATTTTCTCAATATACATATCGCGTCGTTTTTGAATCCGGAGGCAAAATTACTCATACGCGACTGTCAGCTTCATACCGACAATCCGGAAGATATTACCGGAATTCCATTTTGTCCGAAAATCCGGCTAAGGACGATGTCATCAGTTGTGATTCTGCTTTTCCGAGGGCGGCAACCTATTCGCAGAAGAGATTACGTTTTGGAAGTTTGGATGAATAGCGCTGACGCAAGTCTCTGAAGAGTCCGGCAGTGTAGCGGGTGAACCCGGGACCTTTCCAAGTGCTGGTGTTCGTCACCATTATCCAGCATTCTCCGTCAGGATAATACTTTATCAAAGCGCTTGTACCGGAGAATGTGCCCGTTCGAGTCCACTCCCCGCTCGGTTTCGTGTCATTCCAGCCAAGCGAATACGTATGCTCATCAAACCATTCTGTCATCTGAGCCACACTTTCTGCGGACAAGATGTCCGGCACTTCCGGTTTCCCGTCAATTGATGCTACAAATCTGGCCAGTTCCGGGACAGATGTGACCCAGGCGCCTGCACCGGCAAGAGAACGGATGTCATTTCCGCCATAACAGCGGTCAACCATACGCCCACTGTTGTTATACTCGTCTATCAGACCGCTGTCCGCACCGTTGTAATAACGCACCTCGTTTTTATACCGGTCCTCGTAGTAATTGTTGGCTATGTGCATATCGAAACAGCCTGCCTTACGCAGTACGCTGTCCTGCATAAACTTCTCATAATCAAGGCCTGAGACCTTTTCAATCACCATACTGAGAAGCAGATATCCGAAGTTGGAATAGTACTGTGACGTCCCGGGAACAAAACGTAGCCTTCGCTTGAGCTGAGTCTTGAGCAATGTCTCGTGGTCAGGCGGCACGTCAAGATGATTCTGGAGCATTATGAAACGCGTGGAGAACATAGGATCTCCTCCCGCAGACGTAAAACCTCCCTTATGCCTCAGAAGGTCCTCAACCGTGATTTTCCGGTAATTCGGGTCGCGGATGACTGATGTATATGCACTGTCCGTGAGGATTCCGCGAGGACCGAACACCGTGTCCTTAAGCGACAGCAGCCCGTCTTCCTGGAGTTTCATTATGCCAGCCGCTGTAAGCAGTTTGGAGACCGATGCGACTCGCATAATGTTGAACGGCTCCATCTTCACCTCTTTCTCCTGATCAGACCAGCCATATCCTTTGGCATACAGGAGAGAATCTCCCCGCATTATGGTCAGCGAGGCTCCCCTGAGCCCCCATTGGCGCATATAATTCTCGATACGGGTATCCATCCCCGCCAAAGATGAAGTATCGGAAACCTCATTGGTCAGGGTCTCATTCAATTTGACGAACGACTTTGATTCAGCGACATCTGAACTGTCAGAGGACGTAGAAACAACGCAGTAGCCTACAGCTGCCGCGACAAAGGCAAGAGCCATTATTATACGTACTCTATATCGCTTCATACAACTTCTATTTGTAAGAGACGTCGTCCTTGATAAGCCCGGCTCTCTTGCAGAAATCAATGATCATATCGGCCGTGCCGTCTATTCCGAGAATTGACGAATCAACGCACAAGTCATAATTGGAAGCGACTCCCCAGTTGCCGAACGTGAAATAGTTGTAGTATGTCTCCCTGGTCCTGTCGCGCTTGCGCATCATCGCCTGCGCCTGCTCCGGAGTTATGTTCATACGGGTTGCGACCCTCTTGATTCTCACTTCCTCCGTAGCCGTGATGAAAACGTCAAGACACGGACGGTCACGCAGAATATAATCAGCGCAACGCCCGATGAAAATGGCAGATTCCTTGTCCGCTATTGAACGGATGACATTGCTTTGTATTACAAACAACTGATTGTCACTCATATAATTGTCAGCAGAACCGAATCTGCCGACATCAACTATGAAGCTGGAAAGCGCAAACAGATTACGTTTCTCGTCACTCTTTGCGAAAAGATCCTTGCTGAATCCGCTTTCTTCCGCAGCTTTGGTTATGAGTTCCTGGTCATATACCTTGATTCCAAGCTTCTTGCCTAAAGACTGAGCTACCAGCCTTCCGCCGCTTCCGAATTGACGTCCGACGTTGATTATCAATTTATTGTCATTCATAATTACACCTAGTTTATTTTACTTCCGAGAATTGAAGGATCATCTCCGTCATTGAGACGGTTGAACTTCCTGAACAAGAGCCACAGCAATATCGTGGCCAATACGATGGAAGCCACGTCCGCTATAGGGAAACTCAACCATATACCTTTATGTCCAAAATGCAGCGGCATAAAATATATGAGAGGCACGAGGAAAAGCAACTGCCTTGAAAGAGAAAGAATTATCGATTTGTTCACCATTCCGAGGCATTGGAACAGGTTCGTTGCCACCATCTGGAAGCCCACGAGAGGGAACGCCAGGTTTATGAGACGCAAACCTTTGTCGGCAAGAGATTTGAGCTCAGGGTCATTGGTAAACAATGCCACAGCGACATCCGGACAGAACTCGGATATGACAAAGCCGACGCAGGAAACGATAGTGACACAGACCAACGTCAGTTTGAAGACTTTCTTCACTCTACCGTACTGACGCGCTCCATAGTTATAGCCCGCAATAGGCTGCATTCCCTGGTTGAATCCCATATTTATCATTATGAAAAGGAATGATATCCTGTTGACGATACCGTATGCACCTATCGCAAGGTCTCCGCCATATTTCGAGAGTTGCTGATTGATGAACAGCGTCACGATACAGGCGGCCGAATTCATAAGGAACGGTCCCATTCCGATTGTAAGCGAGTCCTTTGCGATACGGGCGTCAAACTTATATTCTCTGAGATGCTTCGGCAGACAGAGAAAGTTCTTCTCGCTGAAGAAATACTTGAGCGCAAAGCACAGAGCAATCAGCTGACAGAGCACCGTGGCGAGAGCCGCACCCTTGATTCCCATATCAAAGACAAAGATGAAAATCGGGTCCATTATGGTGTTGGAGGCCACCGTGAATATCGTAAGTCCCATTGCCAGTTTCGGGTTTCCCGAAGCGCGTATCACATTGTTCAATCCGAAATACAGATGCGTAATCACATTTCCTATGAGGATTATCACCATATAATCCCTGGCATAAGGAAGAGTGTTGTCGCTGGCTCCGAAGAAGCGCAGAATCGGGTCAAGAAAGACCAATGTCACAATCGTGAACAGAAGTCCTATGACGATATTGAGCAGGACCTCGTTTATCAGCACTTTACGTGCGGCCACGTAGTTCTTCTGGCCCAGAAGCATCGACAGGATTGTAGCCGCGCCGACGCCGACAAGCGTGCCCAATGCAGTCGAAAGATTCATCAGCGGGAATGTGACGGCTAGGCCCGAGATGGCATAAGAGCCGACATCCTTTAGATGGCCGATGAATATACTGTCGACCATATTATACAATGAAGATGCGGTCATTGCAATAATTGCAGGGACCGCATACTGCATCAGCAAATCACGTATTCTTTTATCCCCAAGTTCTGTAGGTATTGTACCTGTATTTGCCATATATCGTTGTTTTCAATAATATTCTTCTACTCTTCTTCATCAACTATCTCTATCTCGAACACCAATGGAGCATAAGCCGGAATTCTGGATCCGCTTCCGCTGCTGCCATATCCATAAGGAGAGAAGAACATTCCCACAGCCTTCTCATACTTGCGCATCTTCCACAATGTAGTGTAGAAGCCGGCAATGACTGACGAGCCGTCACTGCTGCTGCTCGAACCTCCCGCCGTAAGCGTAATCTCCGAAGGCGTGTCCGCCCAAGTGATCTTCGCCGGAGAATAGGTGGTCGAAGAGCTGTAAATATTGTAGAATTTTGCCGTGTCTTCTATAGTCGTATCGAACACCTGTCCGTTGAGAAGACGGCCGATATAGTTGATGTAAATCGTCGTGTCGGAACTGAACGCATTGGTGTCGGTAGGAGCGACCAGCTGCTTGTAATAGAATCCGTATGAAGTGGAATCGACACCGTCAAGATGTTTGTCGGCATATATTTCCATCGAATCAATCTGGGTCTTGAGAATGTCATTCGTCACTCCGACCAACTTCACGGTATAGAGCGCCGAAGAATTGTCAGTCTTGGTCGAGAGATACTTGCTGACATTTTTGTAACGCTTGTATGACATCAGCCAGGCAGGTACAAGCGAAGTCTTCTCACCGCCGATCTTCATACCTTCGAGCACATCTGCCACGCCTACAGGCAAACTGCTGCTTGACGTTTCCCAAACGACTGAACCATAATAATATGATTTGTCATAAGTGCCAATCTGCTGAGCCATCTTCTTGTCGCTGGTCGCATTGACCGTACCGTCCACGCTCCTTACAGTATATTCCACCAGCACATAGCTCTGCCCGTCAAATGCTTCTCCTGTTCCCGGAGTGTCGGACAATATCCAAGTCCCCAATTCGGTTTTTTCCGCACCCGGATGATTCTTGGCAATCCAAGCCTCCAGATAACGCTGTTCAGCCGCGTAAACGGAAGTTTTCTCCGATTTCGCACAACCCGTCAAAGTCAACGCGGCGAGAACCGACGCACCAACAAAAAGTCCGTTCAATTTCAATTTATTCATTTTCAAGTAGTTTCCTAAATAATTCTATGAGATGCTTTCCACCCGTATATAATAGGCCAGGGCTGCATTTGCAGGAATCGTGCCTAAAGGACGTTTGCCGAAGCCATATTTCCCGGAAAACAATATATAACATTCCTGGCCCGGCTTCACTCCCACCAGACCGCGTCTGAGTCCTTCGACCAGATCTTTGTCATCAAGTTTGACTGTCTTCAATTCGAATGCGCTTTCATCGGACAAAGTCCACTGTGCCGCAGCCGCAATCTCGCTGCTGTTAGTCGCAAAAAGATTTGAATTGCTTATCGAACTGCCAGTAAGCACATAGCCTGCATAGTAGAACGAGACAGTACCGTTGCTTTTCAGGCTGTCACCTTCCTGGCCATAAACCGTAACCAGTCGGGTAACTCCCTTATTGTAAACCACATAGGCCGTATCCACCGACCTCATCATGCTGTTGACGAGAGTCTCTATATTGGTCTCCTGCCTGGAATAGGTAGTCTTTATCTCCTCCTTCGAGCAGGCATATATGACCAATGCCGAAAATATTATGGCAATTATCTTACTTGGTTTCATACATTCACTTTTTATTGCTCACATAATCCCCGCTCGTGAAATACTCCGAAGACTTGTCCAGAATAAATTTTTCCGCATCTTTCGGAGACTCTATGTCAGCCTCCACGCCCCCGCCACATCCATAGAAGAGCCTTCCTCCGGAAGCATTCTCGTGCCCGCCGCCGTGGAAACACCTCGACGCGAACTTGGATGCAGAAATTCCTTTCTTGGAGCGCAGCGACACTCTGAAAAAGCCGTCGCCATCCTGTTTCAGGAATATGCTCATCTTCACGGACTTGATTTTAAGCGGCTCATTCACAAGGCCTTCGGTCTCTCCCTCCTGCACTCCGAACTTGCTGATGACATCCGCATCCATAATCATATAGGCCACTCCATAATCGGTTACTTTCAGATTGGAATAAAGCATATACCCCCACATACGGATCCGCGACTCTCTTGAACTCTGATACAGATTCTTAAGGATTTCATCCCTGTCCACACCGGCCGCGAGCAGTCCCGAAGCCATAGTCAACGTCGTGGGATACACCGAATTGGCAAAATTGTTGGTGTCAGTGGTAAGCCCCGTCATCATCGCCGCAAGAGATGCTTTCGGCAGTTTTGCAGCGTCACCGCCGACATCAGGCATTGCAAGAAGCACATAGTAAAGCACTTCGCACGCCGACGAAACGTTCTGTCTGGAGAACACGACATCGAATGAGTTTTCGTCAGGATTCTGATGATGGTCTATCAGCACTTTCTTTGCAGACGATGCCTGCAGAAATTCCTCCAAATCACCGGTCCTGCTGAAAGCATTGCAATCCAGACAAATGACAAGATCCGACTCCCCGATCAATCTTGCAGACAACTCCCGATATGCCGGAAACTCGATAATTCTTCCGCTGCAGGTGTCCTTTGTCATAAAATGAAGAGTGTGCGGAAGAGTGTCGGAATATATCGCGTATGCGTCTTTGCCTCTTCCCTGAAGATAATTCAGCAGCGCGAGGGTACTCCCCAACGCATCCCCATCGGGACGTATATGCGCCACCAGCGAAATCCTCTTACTATCTGCAATCAGCGCATCAAAAGCGCTTATCTTGACATTATCGGCAATGTTCATCCATCAATTCGTTACGAAGGCAAATTTACAAATTATATTGCATTTGATAAATCAATTTTATAACTTTGTCCACAATGAATTGTTAATTATAAAACACAAAATACGAAATGAAAGGTATAGTTAGAAAGATTGTATGCGTCCTGCTCCTGTTCGTAATCGCCGGACTCGTATATGCTTGCATCAAGAGCGTAATGCAGCCTATCAACTTCAACAAACAGAAAGACTATCGTGAGAGTATCGGTATCCAGAGAATGAAAGATGTGCGTACTCTTCAGGAGGCTTTCAAATCAGTCAACGGCCATTTCACTTCTTCAGCAGACTCTCTTGTAGACTTCTACAAGAACGGACAGATGGAGGTCGTTATGCAGATCGGTTCAAACGACGACTCACTTGCCGTAGTAAACACTGAAAAACTCAAGAAAGCAAAAAGAGGCATCACTCCAGAGCAGATGTACGAACTCTACAAGAAAGGCGAGCATCTCGTATTTTCCATCTCAAGCAAAGTCAACGTCAAGGATACTCTCTTCAAGAGCAGAACCAATTTCCTTATCGACTCTCTCAAGTATATCCCGTTCTCAAAGGGTGACACTATTCAGATGGAGTCAGTTGTAAAGGAAGTATCCGGCGTAAAAGTTCCTCTTTTCGAGGCTAAGATGCCTTACAAATCACTGCTCAAAGGTCTTGACAATCAGTTGAGAATCAACCTCGATGCAGACCGCCAGGCAATGAACCGCTACGAAGGACTTCAGGTCGGCAGCATCTCAGCTCCTAACAACAACGCAGGTAACTGGGAGTAATTTCCTCTCATTTGGAACTGGCCGACGCCAGTAAATCCAAGACACAGAATATGTTGCAAAACACAGATAACGGAATATCCATTCAAGTCTCCTTGAGTGGATATTCTTTTAAGATTAAAGAGAACGGAGAAGAGCAATGTTCGGGATGGTTGAGTCCCGAACACATATTCACTACGCCTGAGTTTCAGAGGAGATATGATTCTGTGAAGATTTCCCTGATGACTCCCAAGGTAGCATTGGTTCCTGAGCAATTCTTCAATCCGACTGAAGCAAGACAGGCATTGTCCGAGACTGTACGTCTTGAAGAAACCGACCAGGTTGAATTCATCAGGATGCCGCAATTCGGTGCGGTCCTGCTATTCTCCAACAACTTGGGCGAGACTCTGTCGAGAATGATTGCCCAGACGGTATTCACCACAGACGGATACCAGGCGAGAATACTCCCAGAGATGTTCTACTTGCTGGAGGCTATGGATAAATGCTCCGACTACAACAAGATAATAGCCTCTTATGCAGACAATTACCTGCATCTGGCGGTAGCGCAGGGCAAGACTCTCCAGATAGTAAACACATTCAAGGCTACAGATTTCACGACGGCGGAATATTTCATTTTCAACACATTGAAGAAGTTGCAGCTTAATCCTGAAATCTCGACCATAAGTTTCAGGACTCCCATCACGGAGCAGCAGCAACTCTCCCTCTACCGATATTTCAAGTCCGTGGAGGTAATATAATGAGTTGAGCCATTGTGGCGAAAGCAGGATAGGTGTTATATTCGGAGCAAAGCGACCATCTTGCCTCGAAGAGACTGAGGGAAAGGCGCAACCCTGCGCGCAGATCATAGCGACGCAAGAACCCTGGTAAGAGAGTTAAATACTTGATAAACTTGAATATAAAATACTGATGCGAATCATTGGAGGAACACTGAAAGGCAAGAACATTCTTACGCCACCGGACTTCAAGGCAAGACCGACTACCGATTTTGCCAAGGAAGCATTGTTCAACATTCTTGATAACGAATTTGAGTTCGACGGGCTCAAAGTGCTTGACTTGTTCAGCGGCACAGGCTCAATATCCTACGAGTTTGCATCCAGGGGCGTTGGACACGTATGGTCTGTCGAAATGAATCCCCAGTATTCTTCTTTCATCAAGGATCAGGCGCGCAAGCTGGGGCTGAAAAACTTGACGGCTGTGCATCACAACGTATTTGACTTCATTCCGATATGCAAGGAGAAGTTCGACATCGTGTTTGCAGATCCTCCATACGCTCTTGAAGGGTTGGACACCATTCCAGACAAGGTTCTGAATGCAGGACTGGTATATCCTGAGAGATACCTGATTCTGGAGCACGGAGACGAGTATTCATTCAAGGAGCACCCAGCATTCGTAAAGGAAAAGTGCTACGGTCGCGTGCATTTCAGTTTCTTCGAACCGAAAGCGGAAGCATAAAGCAACGGCGATACACTTCCTCCGACTCGGGAAATTCATTCCAAGACTCAAAAAGTGGTAGCGCCCTCCGCTCAAAATAACAGGAGAAATTCGCTCCTGGCATCTGCCACTTTTTGAACGCTATAATTTCACGATTTCAGATTTCGAAATATTAGCTTGAAGCGTACAGTAAAAAAAATAAGAACGACTCAAAAGCACTTTTGAGTCATTCTTATTTATGCGTGAGAATTGCTGTGTTGAATAAAAAGATGGGATATAAGGCTCTCGATGCGCCCTCCCGCTTTCTATTCAGCGCGAACCTAGCAGACGCTCATAACAGCCTCAGCTATAGAATTCAGCTTAGTATCAACGCTGTCGGCACGGCTTGCAAGAATACAAGGTGCTGTAGTTCCTACGAGCATACCTGCCTGACGGACACCGGAAGCAAGTTTTGAATTTGTCTTCCAGAATACATTTGCAGACTCGATATTAGGGAATACCAGACAGTCAGCATCACCGGCAACAGGGCTTGTAAGCTTCTTGATTTCAACAGATTCCTTGTCGATTGCAACATCCAGTGCCAAAGGACCGTCAGCGATGCAGCCTTTAATCTGTCCCCTGTCAGCCATCTTCGCAAGCGCTGCAGCCTCAAGACAAGCAGGCATAGAATCCAGAACCTGTTCTGACGCAGCTATGAAAGCAACCTTTGGTTTTGCGATTCCGAATGACTTGGCAACTTTCACGATATAGTTCGTGAGTTTCATCTTCTGACGAAGGTCAGGAAGCGGAACGACAGCCATATCCGTCAAGAAAATCAATTTGTGATAGTTAGGGCTCTCGATGACGCCGACGTGGCTAAGAAGTCCTTTTGCAGGAAGCAGACCAGTCTCCTTGTTAAGGATTGCGCGAAGGAACTTGTCTGTTGAGCAAAGGCCCTTCATAAGGACATCACCCTCACCGTCGTGAACCAACTGCACAGCCTGTGCAACAGCTTTCAGCTCATCAGGATTGTCAACAATCTCGAATTTGGCAGCATCAATGCCGTTCTTTTCGCATACTTCTTTGATAAGTTTTGCGTCACCGACAAGCACAGCTTTGACGAATCCCATATCTACAGCCTTTGAAGCAGCTTCGATCGTATGCTCATCAACCGCCCAGGCAGCCACCATTTTTTTACAGATACCCTTAGATTTCAGTTCTGCAAAAACGTCAGAAAAACTTGTAATCATCTTCTATATAATTAATTTTCCTCTTCGCTTTGAACAATGTGCATAGTGTCGCGCGCTATGACAATCTCCTCATCGGTAGTGATGAGCGCAACCTTAACCTTTGAATCCGGGAGTGATATCATTGCATCCTCGCCGAACGCTACGTTTGCCTCATAATCGAACTTGAGACCGAGATATGAGAAATTCTCGCAAACTCTGCGGCGCAGACGGCTGTTGTGTTCGCCGATACCGCCGGTGAAGACGATAAGGTCAACTCCGTTCATGACAGCCACATAAGAGCCGATATACTTGATCAATCCGTAGGTAAGCATCTTGAGCGCAAGTTTCGCCTTCTGATCGCCGGCATTTGCCAATGCGTCAAGGTCTCTGGCATCTGAAGACGCGCCTGAGATTCCGAGGAAACCGGACTTCTTGTTCATAATCTCAGTCATCTCGTCCGGAGTAAGGTTGTCCTTCTTCATCAGATAAGGGACAACGTTAGGGTCGATACTGCCGCATCGTGTGCCCATAATCACGCCGTCAAGCGGTGTGAATCCCATAGAAGTATCCACTGACTTGCCGTTCACTACAGCCGTGATGGAACTGCCGTTTCCTATATGGCAGGTGATAATCTTGGAATTGTTGATATCCAGACCAGCGAATTTGGCGCCTTTCTCTGCAACAAACTGATGGCTTGTTCCGTGCGCACCGTACTTGCGTACTCTGTACTTTGCATAAGCATCGTAAGGCAGACCGTACATATAGGCATAAGCCGGAATGGTCTGATGGAATGCTGTGTCAAATGTAACAACCTGAGGCACAGACGGAAGCACTGCCTGAACAGCCCTGATTCCCAAAAGGTGTGCAGGATTGTGCAGAGGTGCGAAGTCGCAACAGATTTCTATCTTCTTGAGCACATCCTCATTCACCAAAGCACTTGATGAGAAGAACTCTCCTCCGTGCACAATTCTGTGGCCTACAGCCTCTATGTCGTCGAGGGATTTCAACACGCCGTGCTCACTGTCAACGAGAGCGTCCAGAACGAGTTTCATTCCCACTTTGTGGTCAGGAACCGGAAGGTCTTTGACTACTTTATCCTTACCCGTGACAGTATGCTGGAGGCATCCCATCTCAAGGCCGATTTTCTCCACAATGCCCTTGGCGAGGACATCATAGACCTCGTCGTTCTTCATATCAAGAAGCTGATACTTGATTGACGAACTTCCGCAGTTAATGACAAGAATTATCATAATTATTGATTTTGTTCTAGAATATGCGACAAAGTTAAAAAGAAATCGCTACTTTAGCAAGAAACCGAAACTTCCTGAACGACTATTCTTATGACCGGGAAACAAGACATTGCCGCGCTGTCCGCAGCCCTTGCAGCGGGGATTGCCATAGGGCTATATATCATAGGACGCCTTAATGGTCCGTTCGTTTCTTACGCATTCGCAAGTATCTCATTTTCAACCACTATTGCGTTGATTATCCGGCATATAGCCACAAATAGAAGGCACATTTCAAGCCTAATCGCAATATACATTTCCCTAGGAATTCTGTGTGCTCTGTCAAGTTCAATCGGCTCTGCGGGCAACGCGTCAGGGACCGGAATACTGGACCGCGCGGCATCTCTGACCAGAGCCTCGATAATGTCAATACCATTCAATTCCGACAGCACCGCCCCACTTATAAACGCTCTGGTGACAGGCGACAAATCATGGCTTGACAGGAGTCTTCTCACGGCATTCCGGGAAAGCGGAGCGTCACACATCCTGGCCTTGTCCGGACTGCATCTTGGAATCAGCTACGGAATACTGCTCAAAATCACGTCAGTGCTGGGAAATTCTCCTCGCATACGAATCGTTAGAAGCCTGGCGATAGTGCTTTTTGCCGTCGCCTACACATTGGCAACCGGCGCTTGCCCGTCGCTTGTCAGAGCTCTGCTGTTCATCATTCTTAATGAAACCTCCAAATTGTTCCACAGAGAAAGCAAGCCGATGCAGGTTTTCTGCGCGGCGCTAATGATTCAGCTGATCTTGACTCCGGATGCTCTCAGTTCAGTGGGCTTTCAACTGTCATATCTGGCAATGGCAGGAATCATAATCCTGTATCCAAAACTCAAATCTTGGTATCCGAGAGATATACTTGCTGACATTCAAGCAGATACGCATTACAACACGCTGTCCGATACCCATCCGGACGGGTTGTCTCAGATAAATCCTGACCTGTCCGACGAGCAATTTTATCAACAAAAAGAAACCTCAACGGGGTCGAGGATAAAGATACCTCCGCGTAAAAAAAGCAGAACTGGCCCGTTTAACCGACTTAACGTATGCTCAAAATTAGCGGACAACCTGAACATTCCTCGTAAAATCTGGGATGCGGCCGCACTGACGATTTCCTGTCAGATATTCACAGGGCCTCTTGCTTGGCTGACATTCGGGACTTTCCCTAAATATTTTCTGCTGACCAATATCCTGGCACTCCCTGTCACAGGCATCCTTATGACATTGGCATTCATATCCGTAATCCTGCATATTGCCGGAATATGTCCGCAGATAATACTGAGCGCCACAGACTACGCCGCCTCAGCATTGATATTCATTATGAATACGATTTCCACGATGTAGCGCTCAAAATCACCAGCTTCCTGAGGAGCCGCCGCCACCGAATGAACCGCCGCCGAATCCACCGAAAGAGCCTCCACTCGAACTTCCGCCGAACGAACTGCCTGACCCGCCGAATATTATCGGGCCGGACGAACCGGAATTTCTTCCGCCCGATCCACCACCTGAATTCCCGCCCTTGGAATCATTGCGGACGACATATACTATTATGACAATAAAGACGACGAACAGAAAAAAAGCAATAAAGGCATCCACGAACGAATCATCGTCCGAGCGAGGCTGCGATATTTCCCCGCTTGCCAGAGCCATCAACTCTTCCAAACCGGCCTGCACGCCACCATAATAATCATTCTCCTTGAAATGAGGGATGATATCATTTTCTATGATTATGCGCGCGTAGGCATCTGTAATTGCGCCTTCGAGTCCATAGCCGACCTGAATTGATACCTTACCTCCGGAATCCTGAGTCTTGGGCTTCACGAGAAACACCACTCCATTGTTGAAGTCCTTTGAACCCACCTTCCAGTCAAGACCGATCTTTACGGCATACTCTGCCGGGTCGTAGCCTTCCAAGTCGGAAACCGTCACCACTGTTATCTGATTGGAGGTGCTGTCATCGAATGCCACGAGCATCTGTTCCAATTCCGCCACTTGTTCCGCAGTGAATACGGACGCAAAATCATTGACAAGCCGTGGCGGTTCAGGACGCTGCGGAATCGCGGAAGCTACCTGAATAAGCAAAAAAAGCGGCGCAACAACCGCCGCTATATATTTTTTGAGTCCTCTCATAAGATCAGAACTCTACTTTAGGAGCAGTTTCAGCACCTTCGGACGCTTTGAAATAGCCCTTAGTTTCGAAGCCGAACATTGAAGCAAGAATATTCTGAGGGAAACTGCGAATCATAGTATTGTATGACTGAGCCGTCTCGTTGTATTTCATTCTTTCTGTGGAAATGCGGTTCTCTGTTCCTTCAAGCTGAGACTGGAGCGCAAGGAAATTCTCATTGGCCTTCAATTCAGGATATGCCTCAACGGACACCAGAAGTCTTCCTATCGCATTTCCCAATTCGCCCTGAGCGGACTGGAATTTGGCGATGTTCTCCTCAGTAAGCTGATCAGGATTGACTGTCACCTGAGTAGCCTTCGCACGGGCATTCACTACAGCCTCGAGTGCACTGCTTTCGTGCTCAGCGTAGCCTTTCACTGTAGCGACAAGGTTAGGAATCAAATCCGCACGGCGCTGATAGACATTCTCCACCTGAGACCAGGCAGCCTTTACGCCTTCCTCACCTTGAACCATTCCGTTATAATTGGATTTCACCCATCCGTACAACCCTAACGCAACAACTGCAATGACTATTATTGCAACAAGTCCTTTTTTCATATTATTAAAAGTTTTGCGGAAACAGACCGGCATACGCCTTAACTGTTCCTATGGTTAAATTAATCTCTTACGCAACGCACTGAGGCGAGGAATCCGTCTTTGCTGAGGGCTCCGCGAACGAGATCCGGCTTGTTCACATTTATCATTCTGTAAACACCCAGGCCTTCACCATCCTCAGACTCAACGCTTTCCGCGCTCCAATATACAGCCCATTCGAAGTCTCCTGTAAAGGTCTCAGCCTCATCGTCAACGCCATATCCTGTAGGAATTGAACAGAATCCTGTCTTGTTGGTAATCTTCACATCAGGCCAATACTCCCACATTTTGTAAAGATTGAAACGGGCGTCAACCATAAACGCGCCGGCAGCGCCCAAGAATGTCTCATCGGCTGTCGTTCCGGTATAGCCGGACGCAGTTGCCAAGTCAAGCCAATCCTCATCAGTCGGGAGTCTCCATCCTTCAGGGCAGGCAGTCTGAGCTTCATTCCAAGTATAGTAACGGCCATAGACATTGTCCATCACATCACATCCTTGAAATGACCTTCCGGCACCGGACCACTGAAGATTTTTCACGAACCAGGTCTTGCCGCCCAAATCGGCATAATAGAACGGCCTAGCATCCCTCGGGTCATTCAGCGAAAGAGTCTCACTGTCAAGCCCGTCAGAAACAATTGAGCCTCCTATTGAGGGATCAACCAGCACACAATATGATGACACGGTCTGAGATGTATAGCCGCTTGCAAATGCGGTACACGAAACAGTCACTGTACACAATGTATCCTTAAGCTGCAATTCGTAGATGTCTGTAGTATCCTTGTCGGTAGCCAAAGGGGAAGCAGTCCAATAA
>CAVKAQ010000011.1:15727-50463 GCA_963654225.1 Butyricicoccaceae bacterium
CAATAATATCTGACTGTCACCGTATCCTTTTCCATACCTGTAGGTTTCAACTTCAGAAGAGTCCCTTTCTCGATAAAGGACGGAACATTCACGGAAAGAGTTCCCGTAAATGACTTCGATGTCGTCGTACTGTCATCACTGTCTTTCTTGCACGAATTCGCCGAAACAGCAAAAACAGCGGCAACGGCAATGATTATCAAGCCCTTCAAGTTCATTTTCAATAAGAAGCTATTTTTAAAATGATTTTTAGAATCTCACAAATATCGTATTTTTCTGACGAAAACCGCTACATTTGTACAAATACTTTGCCGAACGCTAAAAAATGAAGACATACCGGATACCAATTCTCGCATTGATTCTTTCAATAGCCACAGTTTCATTACTTTCCTGCGACAAAAATAAATATGTCACCATACAGGGATACGCACAGGGCGGAACATATACAGTAAAGGCTAATCTGTACGGGACAAACGGCAGGATTCACAAGAGTCCGGAGCAGCTCAAGTCTGACATAGACTCCATTCTGAATACGATTGACACGACCTTGTCCGGATACAACAAGGGCTCGGTTCTCAGCAGGCTCAACGCCGGAAAACGTGTGCATATTTCACGCTACGGCATATTTGACGCCATTTATACGAGGTCTTATGACTATTTCGAGGAAACCGCAGGAGCGCTGGACGTGGCATCCGGCCCGCTGTTCGACCTATGGGGATTCGGATTCACGCGGGATTCACTGCCTTCCGACGAGAAGGTCAAGGAATGTATGGCAGGATGTGGAATGAAGCGTCTTCGCCGTGATATTTCATCGGTCACGGCCGCAGATGGAACAGTCTCGGCATACGACCTGCTGACAGACAGCGCAAAGACAGCATCACCGGATGCTCCTACGCCGAAACTGAATTTCAATGCAATAGCACAGGGATATAGTTGCGACTTAGTTGCCGACTACCTTTACACGTTGGGAGTCAAGGATATGCTCGTGGACATCGGAGAAATCTACTGCGACGGCCTCAACCCAAGCGGAAAACCGTGGAAAGTAGGAGTTGACAGACCTCTGGACGGAAACAACAATCCGGGACAGGATTTGGACGGAATATGGACGTCATCCGGAACAGGTTGCGGAATAGTCACATCCGGGAACTATCGCAAATACTACATCAAGGATGGCAAGAAATACGCCCACACTGTTGACCCACGGACAGGATATCCTGTTGACCACAATCTTCTGAGCGCGACGATTGTTGCCGACAACGCGACAGACGCTGACGCCTACGCCACTTACTGTATGGTAATCGGACTTGAGAAGGCCCGCGAATTCATTGAAAGCAGGCCGGACGAACTTGCCGGATATCTGATCTACAATGACGAGAACGGCGACATCCGCGAATGGGCTTCCGATAACTTCGCACTCTCCCGCTAGCGTTCTCGCCCATATCGAAACCACGTATCGGAATCCCTCTCGGAGCGTAGCGACCGAAGGGGTCTGGGGAATACGGTCCCCAGTGCTCCTGGGAGCTGCCACGTAGTGGCTGAGGGTAAGACGCAAACTTGCGCGAAGCGCGTAGTGACCGAAGGGGTGTCGGGGAATCCTTTCCCCGTGAAAACAATCACACCAAAGCGACCTCAGCAGTTGTGAGGATTTTGGCAAGGAGAACAAGGTCAGCCTTTTAGGACATTTATCGTAGATCGGTAACAACCCACGAATTCCCAAGCAGAGCGTCGTCGAATCGGAAGAACGACACCGGCTTCTTTTCCGAAAATGTCATTGACGATATTTTGAAATCGATGGCACTGCCGTCCTTCATCTGAGCCACGGCTTTGACTATGACCGGACGGGACTCGTCCGAGAACCAGACCGACAGCGAAGACAGACTCGATGATTTCATACCGGACACAAGCCCGAGAGCCATATCCTTTCGAGGAATAAAATTCACTTTCACCAGTTTCCTGCCGTTCTCCGTCAGATTGGAGGATGATTGCACGCTGAAATATTTATCCAAAGCAATCACCAGCAGAGCGGGATTACCGGAAAGAGATGCGGCCATATCGCCCTCAACAGACTCTATGACAACCTCCTCCGCTGATTTATCCACAGTCCATCTTGACACCCCGTCGCACATTATTTCAAGACCGTTGCCGGAAACTGCAAACATACTCTCCTGCACATCCGCTGTGCCGGCCCCCGTAATCACAGTCTTCGACTTCATCGAGAACGAGTACGCGAACGATACGTCACCGGCAGAAACGGCATCGGAAAATCTCTCCCACACATTCTGCGCAAAAGACGCGGAAGCGCAAGAAAAAAGGAATGCCAAGGATATGAATATGTGATTGAATACCCGCATAACCGCTATGAATTTGCCCGCAACTCCTTCATTTTCAAATCCAATTCATCAAGATCCGCAATAAGCACCTGACGCGGCTTTGACCCCTCCTGCGGACCGACAATACCGGCGGCCTCGAGCTGATCCATCACTCTTCCTGCTCTGGCATAACCCATTCCTATCCTGCGCTGAAGGTCAGACGTCGAACCTTTCTGATTCGATACAACCATTCTTGCAGCCTCTTCGAAATACTCGTCCATCTCATTGAAACTGAGAGTACTCGGGCCTGCATCATCGGATTTGTCCGAAGGATCAGGCAAATAATATGGAGTGTTGTAGCTTTTCTTATAGCCAATCTGCGAGCCGATATATTTTGTCAAGGCAGAAATCTCAGAGTTGTCAATCAACGCGCACTGCACACGCTCCATATTGGCTCCCGAGTTGTAAATCATATCACCACGGCCTATCAGTTTCTCCGCTCCTGTAGAATCAAGAATTGTCTTCGAGTCAATGCCCGAGAACACCCTGAACGCGATTCGAGTCGGAAAGTTGGTCTTTATGACGCCGGTGATGACATCAACAGAAGGCCTCTGGGTGGCGATAATCACGTGCAGTCCCGCCGCACGGCCTTTCTGCGCAAGACGTATGATGGATGTCGTTATGCTCCTCGCCCTATTCTTGTCTTCTCCAGATGAGCCCGCCGACATTATCAAGTCAGAATACTCATCGATGACAGTAACAAGATATGGCATATAATGATGTCCCTCCGTAGGAAGCAGATGGCGGTCACGATATTTGTCGTTATACAGCACAATATTGTTCACGCCGGCCTTGTTCATCAGTTCATACCTGCTGTCCATCTCGATGCAAAGTGAACGGAGAATCAATTCGGCATTGGCGGCTTTCTTGACAACGGCATTGTCCAATTCCTCCTTCTCGTCACCGGAATTAGGAAGTACCGCAAGGTAATGGTGAAGCAGTCTGGAGTAGGCACCGAATTCGACCATCTTCGGGTCAATGAATACGAACTTCAACTCCGAAGGATGCTTGGAGTAAAGCAACGAGGCTATCATCACATTGAGCCCCACGGACTTACCCTGTTTGGTAGCACCGGCCACAAGCAAATGCGGGGCGTCAGCCAAGTCGAACACTTTGACTTTCTTCTGCACAGTATAGCCTATCGCAATAGGAAGTTCAGCTTTGCTGTTGCGGAATTCGTCATCATTGAGAAGCGCCTTCAACGGAACTATCGAAGGTCTGTCGTTAGGAACTTCTATACCGATGGAATCCGGAAGCATAACCACACGTATCTGCTCAGTATTCAAAGTCATGGCGATTTCCCTGTGCAGATTGGCTACTGACTGCACGCGAACTCCCTTTGCCGGATACACTTTATAGAGTGTCACGGTAGGTCCGACTACAGCCTTGACGTCTTCAACGCCTATCTTGTAGGTCTGAAGAGTAGCACGGATCTTATAGTTATTCCGCTTGAGTTCCTCGCTGGAAACATTATGTACAGAATCAGTGTAATCTTTGAGCAGAGAAAGAGGCGGAGGAGACTGATAGTCAGGGAGTTCATCCCTCACATCAATGCGTGGCAGTTCTGTCACGTCCGTAGTAAGTTCCGTCCCGCCTATCACTTCCGGCATCGAATCGCCGTTAGGAGACTGCTCGGGAGTTTCCGCCGCATCGGAATTATCCGGGAAGGACTCAGGCGCTACACTGATTGTCGAAGTCGTTTGAGTTGATTCCGGCTGTACAGGAGTCACTTCAATGCCCGGGACTTCCACTTTTACAGAGCCATTGGACTTGACGCCTTCTTCGTTGTTGTCCACCGATGATACGGCTACTTCAGTCTCAGCATTTTCCGGCTCCGATATTTTTTCAACGAAGTCGAACATACGCTTTTGCTTCGACTCAGACTTCGGTTTTTTCTCGCCTATCCCTTCTTTTTCGACCCAGACGCTGAAGCGTTTGCTTGCAAAATACATCCAGACCAAACAAAGCGCAACCAAGAACAGGAATGTGAAAGTCATTCCGAACATCCGTTCCAGCCATTGAACCGACTGGGAACCGCAGGAGCCGCCAAGTCCACCGCCGTTGTAGGCATTTTCAAAGCCTAATCTCAAAGAAAAGAACGACAGGACAAATGACGACAACATTGCGCCCGTAAGAGACAGGATGACATATTTCAGCACCGAAAACTTCCTCTTGCCCAACAACAACCTGATAGAAACCGCAACAAGAGCCACAATTATTGCAACAGTACCAAGCCCGAAGCAACGTGACACAAGCAGATCGGCCAATTTCAAGCCCTGTTCACCACCCGAATTTGAAACGCCCTGCACTGCGTCCGCAGTTGCCGGATTCTGCAGCACACTCTGATCCTGTTTCCAGGTAAACAGATAGGATACGCAGCCCACGAATATGAGAACCGCCAAAAGCGACGTGACGATTCCCGCAGTTTTACGCAGTCCAACCCGATGGGTATCAACGAATTCACGAAATTTAGCGACAAATCCTGGCATATTCCCCTATCGTTTCTGATTGCCTTTGCGAGAGAATCTGCGTGAGCCGTTGCTCTGCCTTCTGACTGTTGCGAAATCAATATTCATTCCCGGTTTCGAGAATGTCGAATCGGATGAAATCCTGGACAGAGTCAGCCCTTCGGGAACCCTGATCCTGAAATCAGATAATTTCTCTATGTCACCGAATATTGTGGAGTCAGCCACGCTGTCCTTATTCCAGATAAGGTACTGCTGACGCATATACATAGCCAGCGAACGAATCATCGCTGTCTTCTGTTCGCCGTCCGGTTCACCTGCAATCAGTTCGATGATGCTCTCTATGTTGCGCCCGTAATGAGTTGCCTTTATAGGTTTTTTCTTGACCGGAATGACCTCCGGACGGGTTTTGCGCTGCTCCGGAGAAGGAACCGGATATGGAGAATCCACATCAAGGTCATAGCCGGCCATTATGTAGAGATGGTCCCAAAGTTTCTGTTCCCAGTTGTCCTCCTGATGGACCTGGGGATTCAATATCTCCATCACGCGAACTACCGCCTTTGCCTGCTCGGTACGTTTCTCCTTATCTTTCAAGGCTTTGACTTCCTCAACCATCTTGAGGACATTGCGTCCGTACTCCGGCATAGTCAATTTTTCCCTCTCTGTATTATAATCCAGGACTACCGGATTTTCCTCGTAATATTTATCCATATATTTTCTTCATAGAATCATTCAACTGACATCAACGCCACTATCGGGCACATTTCTGCAAATATAGGGATTTCCAAAAAGGACAGCAAACTAAAATTTTCTCGCCAACCTCTACGCCTCGACTACTTCGTCTGGAACGACATACCACAAATAGCACGATACATCCTCATAGCCCGCCTGTCTGTAAAGGTCCGCATATTTTCGTATCTGCTTTTTATATCCTTCGCGAGCTCTCTCCGCATATTCACCGTAGTAATGTCCGAATTTATAGTCAACAATCACGACCTTCCCATCTTTCAATATCACTCTGTCCGGCCTGTGTATTCCTCCGTCAATGTCAATGATTGACGTTTCATTCAAGACACAATCTCGTTCTTCAGGAAACCAGCCTCTCTGTACAGCGTCAGACACACGGGATGAAAGCAAACTCGATATCTGCCGTCTTTCATCATCGTCTATTTCACCGGAATTGTAACTTTCCGCAATCGCTTTTTCAAGGTCCTCGGGAACAAGGACTTTAGAAAGTATGTTATGCAAGACTATGCCTCTCAGACGTTTGGATGCTTCCATTCCCACATTGCCGTCTTCCGAGAAGAAGTCATTTGCATCGGAACTGAACTCCAGCCTCGGCTTTCTTCCGTCATCAGCCACGACATCAGGATTTGCTTCGGGGGTCTGCATTGAAGATTCGCCCTGCAAGACTTCTGACTCCGGCGCAGAGGCATTTTCCTTTCCACTGTCATCTTCTTCAGAATTCAGAGGATATGAAGGATAGCCGAAGCGTTCGACCGATTTTTTCTCGCCTTCCCTGCCTTCAGCCTTATCATCGTCAGCCTTCTTTTCCTTGTCAACGTTAAATCTATAAACCTCGCCATTGCTGAACCTTATATCTTTTTCCGAGAAACATTTCTCTTCGTCATCAGCGTGTGCCGGCACATCAGAGAATCCCGCTTCTTTACCGGATTGCATCAGATAAGCATACAGGATTCGGGACATATCCTTAATATCGGTATCCGAGCCTTTCTCCAAGGCATCCAGATATTTGTCTGACGGCATCTGCGCAATGATCGTCATACCTTTCCTGGCCCTTGTCGTCGCCACATAAAACATATTGATCGCATCCACCGCCTGCATAAAGGATTCTTTCCGGAAATCCTCGCTGAACAAGGTATTCTCCGTCTCGGAACTGAGCTTTATCATATACAGCCCCTCTGAAGTATCCTCCAGAGCCGTCCCTTCCGTTGCCGGACGGCACCAATGAGTTGCGGGCTTGTAGAGCGACACATCTTCGGCGAAAGGAAATATCACATACTGGAAATCAAGGCCTTTTGACTTGTGCAACGTCATCACCTGCACCGCGTCAGAATCATCAGGCGAGCATATCTTCGGATTTACCGTGTCCCAGTAAGACAAAAATTCCGACAAAGAATTGCCGTTTGTCTGCGACCATTCCTGAACCGTATCCATAAACGCCTGCAAATAAGCCACTTCACCTTCAAAGTCAAATTTCATCTTATCCTTCATTCTGCGGATGAAATATTCACAGAGGTCAATCAGCGAATGCCATTCCGCAGGTGGCTCTATGCCCAGCGACGATGCCAGGAACGAGTTCAATTTGTCAGTGGAATCATCTGCAAATGAGAGCAATGCTATCAGTCTCCGCACTGAAGGAGAGGACTTTACTGTAAGCGAATCGTCTGAGACGACAGGGATTCCGGCCGCAAGCAAAGCATTGGCGACATTGGATCCGACCGCATTTGTGCGCACGAGGATTCCGATATCAGAATAAGAGGCGCCGGATGCCATCACTCTATGTATTTCGTCCAAAACAGACTGGATCTGGACCTCCGAATTAGAAAGCAAATCTGTTTTTTTACAAAACAGCACATCCACATTGCCGGACATCTGCGAGCTGCGCCCGACTTTCTGTTTGACATCTGCATAAATTTTCGCAACCGCGTGATCTTCCGCTCCGAATGCACGGTCAAGCGTCTTTGCCGCATAGTCATAGAAAGCATTGTTGAAATTCACAATGCCGGCAGTACTGCGCCAGTTGGACTGCAGCGCAGATTCCTCGGCTGCCGGGAATTGCTGTTTCACTTTACTGTTCAACAAGTTCCAGTCAGAATTACGCCACCTGTATATGCTCTGCTTGACATCACCGACAATCAGATTTTCATTGCCGGAAGCATCGCTGTCAGCGAGAAGTGGTCTGAAATTTTCCCACTGGATTCCGGACGTATCCTGAAATTCGTCCAACAGGAAATGCTCGTAGCGGACACCTGTTTTTTCATATATGAACGGCGCGTCACTGCCATCAATTATATCGTGCAGAACCGTGTTGGAATCGTCCAGGCTCATCACATTTTTCTCGCGCACAAGGTTATCGAAGGACTCACGGATCTCACGTGCAAGACCGAGAGAATAAGTCTGCTCCTTTATGAGCTTTGCAGTATTGTACTCGACAAAGCGCTCATTGAACATCTCACAGAAGTCGTGAAGAGGCTTACTTATAAGCGGTTCCACTGACGGAAGCAATTTAGCCTTGGTTTTGGCGAACCATTGGTCGGGAGACTGGACACTGGCGACAAACGTATCCTTTATCTTTTCGATTTTGTCGCCGGCTTTAATATCTGTATAGGCATACAACTGTTTCATAAACGACCTGCTGCTGCCGCCTTTGAACTCCTCCGGGGAAATTCCTGCCTCCTCCAGCAAATTCAATATTTCTCCGGCTTTTGACCTCAGAGCCTTGGCATAGCCGGACATTATCGAGTCGCAAGTTTTCTTCAACGAAACCAGCCTTTCCCTTGCATAGGCTTTCGATTCATCAAGATTATATGCCTTGACCGCTTCCCGATATTCATCATTCATCAGCGCGACGGCTATATCATTAAGACCGGAATCCAATGAGAACCTACCGCCTGCGACGAGCTGCTCCTTAACGCTGTCCGTCAGCCAGGACAACAATGCCTTATTGTCCTCAGTCAGTGAATCCAGGATTCTGTCCACGCTCTCGCTTACGAGAGAGGTTTTGTCCAGTTCCACTTGATATGAAGCGAACTGGCCTATCTCTCTGGAAAACGCTTTGAGAGTCCTCTGGAAAAACCTGTCTATCGTACTGACGGAAAAGGCCCCGTAATCATTGAGAATATTGCACAGAATCTGTCTTGACAATGAAGACAGATATGCTTCGCTCTTTCCGGTTTCGTTCTGAAGGTCAGCGATATAGTTTGAATCCTTCGGAGACGAGGCAAGTTTGTCCAGCTCCGTGAGAATACGCTGCTTCATTTCATCGGTAGCCTTGTTTGTGAAGGTCACCGCCAATATATGCCTATAGGCATAAGGATCATCACTTGACAGAAGCAATGAGATATATTCTTTGGCAAGATTGAATGTTTTTCCGGATCCTGCCGACGCTTTCAACACCTTGATCATTTTTCAGAATTTTTCCAGTCAGACTATCTTCCGCATATCTTTCTAAAATCGCAGACTTCGCAGCATTTCGGGTCTTCCGTTCTGCGGAACGTCGTGTCCGGATCCATAATTTCTGCGAAAAGCCTTCTGAGCTTATCCGACACGATTTCATTGAACTCCGGGCATTCGGATGACGTCAGAATATCCTCGCTGAACAATTTCGGCACCGGATACAGGACATTGCGGACTTTCTTGCCCGCCACAGCCTTGTCGTCAGCCACATACATATCATAAAGAAACAGCTGCAAAGCGATTTTCGGACGATTGGAGTAAGACGTATCCGGAGAGAACAGCGCCTCAGCCACCTTCTCCGCATTGTTTTCATCAATACATACTTCCGAATTGTCCACTTTTCCCGTCTTGTAGTCCACAATCCGCACTTCATCCGGAGTAAAACTGTCCATCCTGTCTATGTACCCTATGAACTTGTGCCCGTCAAAGTTCCAGAAACGCTGCTGCTCAAGTCCGATTATCTTGAACTTCTCGACTCCTTTGTCCTTCATCAGCTGAAGGTCCTTTTCCAGCGTTCGCACAACATACTGATTGACAACATCTTCAAGCACGAGGTTACGCCCGGTTACATCCTCCGCATTAAGCTGCTTCTTCACCAATGCCCTGACCTTCGCGGATATTACATCCCGTTTGTCAGAGAGCAACTCCCGGATATATTCGGATGTGATTTCTTTGAGCGGAGAAGCCACATTGTCAGCCACATTTTTCCTGTCCATATCGAAGTCGGGATTCAAAGCCTCCCCTCCCGTGTAGAGGGCGAACATCGTGTCGTGGAACACTGAGCCCAACATTCCGCCGTCCATAGATTCCGCGACTTCCGCTCCTGCCTCCAGTTTTTTAACTGAGCCGTAATAGAATTTTGCCGGACAGGCGAGATAATTCTGCACTGATGACGCCGAATACATCATTGTCCGCAGACGCTCGATGTCCTCCGGCGTCTTAGAGATGGTATCATCACAAGTTACCGATTTGACTCCGTACCTGACAACTGTTCTGTCCAATGCCGGATATCTGTACTGATACTCCAGTTGCTTGATGTAGCGGCTCTCCTCTCCCGATTTCAGGCCTTCAGTTCTGGAATCATACAGCAGCCATACGTTTTCCGCACGCTGAATCATCCTGAAGAAATAATACGACCACACAGCATCCTGATTCTCATACGTAGGCAGCCCGAATCCTTTTCTCAGTTCCGGTGGGATGAATGACGAACTGACACTTCTGCGTGGGAATACGCCTTCGTTGCAGGACAACACTATGAGATTGGTAAAATCCAATGACCTTGTTTCCAACGGGCCCATTATCTGCAGGCCTTTCAGCGGCTCGCCCTTGAATGGCACGGAGATACTGCCCACAAGTTGCTGGAGCAGACGGGCATAAGTCATCGGAAGGATATTCAACTCTTTGGATTTCAATCTATTCACCGCCAGATAATACTGTTTAGCGAAATGCACTTCCAGAGCCATTCCGTTCATCTTGGAAATCATCGAGCCGATTCCGCTCAACACTTCCAGCTGATATTCTTCGTATTCTCTGATTTTAGCGGCATCAGGAGTCTTGACATCCGCAAGGACCGGTCTGAATATCAGGTCAAAAAGCTCTATGCCGGAGAGGTCTCCCTGAGGTATGTAATATTTTGCGGCAGTTTTGACTTCTTCGACTTTCTTCTTTGCGGATTCGTCCATCAGGGCTGTCATTATCCCGGAGGCGAATATCGCCCAGACTTGCTTGTGATAGAAAGAATAGCCGTTGCGTCCTTTTCTTATGTGGAGCTGCAGGGCGTTTATACTGTTCATCAAGCCATAGATGTCGCTTCCGGACATAGGGTAACCCATTGTCACATTGATAGATTCTATCTCGGACGGAATAGAGTTCAGAACCGGTATCAGCATATTTTCGTCAGGCAGGACGATGGCTGTATCCGCTCCGGCCACATCAAGTTTTCCAACCTGGGACAGGTCTCCGGACTTATCGCCACATTCTGATTTCTCGAGTTGATTATTTGCGGCGAAATTCTTGGACGTGGCTATAGCGCCGGCGGGCTCTTCCGCTACCGATGAAGATAAAGTAGTCTTCTGTTCCTCAATATATTGCGCTATAGTCTTGAGAATTTCCGGAATCTGCTTGGCCTGCCCGATGGCAGACGGAAGGCTGACGATATGGATTTTCGGCCCCGCTTTGCCGGCAGAGACTCCGGCGTCCAGTTTGAACGCCTGCGGAAATTCCGCGACATTCTGAGACATAAACATTGACGAGCGGTTCTGCGTGTCACGCAACATCTCAGACGAGAAATCCCAGCAGAACTCCGCCACGCCGGCATCGCGCATTTTCCGCATTACTGTTTTTTCACATTCATTCAGTGCATTCAGACCGACAAAAATGAATTTGGAAGTATGCGGAAATGCCCCTGCAAGAATATCCACTGCACTTTCTTTCTTGAGCCTGTCTGCAAAGGCGCGATGCACCATTCCCTCATAGGACATATTCTTCTGTTTCAATGCGTTATTGAAATCAGAATACAACGAATACAGAAGATTCCAGATCATCAGGAACCGCTCCTTGACATCAGGATTTTCAGAAGACAGATTGACGGTCAGTTTACCGCCTTTGCGGAAATGGCTGATGAAATGGATTATCGCATTCAACTGAACTTCAGTCAGATACGAATAGCTATCCTGGATTTCCTTGAAATCTGCAACGTTAGTGTACAGTTTTTGGGGGTCAGCCAGATATTTGTCGGTATCGTCAAAGTCGGAGAGTATGACATCACCCCAGAATATGAAGTCATCCAGGGATTCCGCCTTGGGATTCAAGGACTTGTAGCAGTCATACAGCTCCAGCAGCAACCCCACCCGGTCAGTCACGACAGCACCGCTTACCTTATAGAAAAATTCATTCATCGTCAGCACGACCGGTGCCACCAATGGCTTGCCGTTCTTGTCGCACTTGACGGTTTCAGATAACCATTTATTGAAGAATACTTCAGAACGTCTGTTGGGGAAAATGAAGCACTTATGCTGCATATCTCCCGCAACGTAATATTTTTCAGCTACTTGTCTTAAGAATTGTTTCATTTGAATCCGGCTTTTCCAAAGAGGCCTTCCGGAAATGCTCCGGCAACTCCCTCCGCGATTTAAATATACTCAAATCCGCCGAATTCTTTCAAAAATCTTCAACACATTTTTCCGGTTTCACACAAAACTTGATTTCGTGATGAAAAGGAAATCATATGATCAGCTCGTCCTATGGAAAACCAAACGGCACGGCAAATCCGCAATGGTGATAGAAGGTGCAAGACGTGTCGGAAAGAGTTATATCATAGAAGAGTTCGCAAAAAAACATTTCGAAAGGCATTGTCAGAAGATAAAAAAGCATTATATTTGCAGTCCGGTTCTTTTGCGCGCTTCAATTTGCGCATTATGAACTTTCAGGATGGTTCGGTAGCTCAGCTGGATAGAGCAACAGCCTTCTAAGCTGTGGGTCTTGGGTTCGAATCCCAACCGAATCACCATCGAAAAAGAAGTCGACCAATGGTCGACTTCTTTTTTTGCTTTATGCCACCCGATACTTTGCGCAAGGTGGGGTAAAACAGGGTGGTTGCGCAGAAAATAATTCGATAAGTTGCGCAAGTCTGACAAAAAAGGTATATTAGCGCAGAAAATAATCCAATCATGAAAACGGCACTCATTGGCAGAGAGTCTGAGACTGAGAGACTTGAGTCATACCTTAATTCTGATCAAGCAGAATTCATCGCCATCTATGGCCGAAGGCGCGTAGGAAAAACATTTCTGGTACGAAAAGTCTGCGATGACAAATTTGCATTCCACGTAACCGGCATATACAACGCCACAAGAAACGACCAACTGATAAACTTTGCCGTCTCTATGCAGCGCTGTTTCGGGCTCGACGCACCAAAAGTCGAGAAGAATTGGATTCTTGCGTTTAACGCTCTATCTCTCCAATTGGAAAAATTACCTGAAGGCAAGAAAATCATATTTATAGATGAACTTCCTTGGATGGATAGCGCCAAGTCAGGTTTTATTCCTGCTCTTGAGAATTTTTGGAACAGTTGGGCAGTTATGCGCGATGACGTTAAACTTATTGTATGCGGAAGCGCCACATCCTGGATGATAAGCAATCTGATCCACAGCAAAGGTGGACTTCACGGGCGTCTGACTCATCAGATTCTGGTGGAGCCATTCTCGCTTCACGAATGCGAGCGCTATTTTTCTCATTTCGGTTTCCGATATTCACGAAGACAGATTTCTGAGTGTTATATGGTAATGGGAGGAATACCATACTATTTTTCCTTGATGGACAAGTCATTAAGCCTCTCGCAGAATATAGACAGACTCTTCTTCGGGCGGGATTCTGAACTCAAGGATGAGTTTTCCGCACTCTATCGTGCGCTCTTCAGAAAACCGGAGTCCTATATTGCCGTGGTCACGGCACTCGCGAAGGTAGGCAAGGGAATGACCCGACAGGAACTTCTTCGTCGCACCGGACTGCTGGACAACGGAGCATTCAGCACTGTGCTTGAGGAGTTGGAGCAGTGCGGATTCATCAGGACATATCTGCCGTTTTCTTATACCGCCTCGACTTCATCAGAAAGCAGGCTGCCATCTGAAACGATGTTCCAACTTGTCGATTTCTATACAATGTTTTATTTCGCATTCGTAAAGAACAATACATTTCAAGACCCTCAATTCTGGACACACTCGCTAAACAGTCCAGTCTATAATACGTGGGCAGGATTATCTTTTGAGAAGCTGTGCCTTTCACATTTGAAACAGATAAAATACGCACTCGGCATTTCGGGAGTTCAGACAAATGCCTGCTCGTGGTATAGCACAACATCATCTCCTAAAGCACAGATAGACCTCCTAATTGACCGGAAAGATGATGCTGTGAATCTTTGCGAGATGAAATATTCACGTTCAGAATATGAAATTGACAGCGAAGAACAGAAGAAACTCGAGAGGCGCATAGAGGTATTCCGCAACGAAACAAAGACTAAGAAATCCATCATACTGACTTTGGTCACAAGTGAAGGGCTAAAGAAAAACACTCACAGCGACATTATTCAAAGCCTGATCGTAGAAGACGAACTCTTTAGCATTTAATCTATCCCCAAACATTCGCGAGAGGTTAATGCATTGACCAAATTTTTAGCAAAATCGCTCAATGCAGTGACCGATTTATGTAAAAATCGCTTACTGCGTTGAACGATTCTCCGAATCGATTCCGCGACGCCAGAAGCGGGGGGTAAGGTCCTCCAGGGTATAAGAAGCGGCATCTATAAAACATTCCGATTCAGTCGGATACAGGAGTTTGTTACCGACAGGCTGCCGGTGACGCACACGATAAAGCCGCTGATTGGTGGACGGATTGTTAAGCGGGCCGCAGGAGGGACGGTATGGGCCGACCTTGACATAGTCAAATACGCAATAGATGTCGGACTCGACAGCCTCACGCCCGGAATAGAGCGCCAACTCCAGAGCCGGATAAGCCCTGCGCATCTCAACGGCAAGATTCATCAATGCGCCGTGGTCATTTCCCTCTCCGAGAAGAAGAAAACAGTTTACACCGAAATTATCGTCCAGCAACGTCCTAACAACATCAAGTGTCAGTTCCTCGCCGATATCCTTGCGGAGGAAAGGCGAATGGCACCCTTCGCAGAGCCCTGTGCAGTTGGAAATGTCAACGGCCAATGTCACCCTGTCCGGAATCTCTTCCAGAACCACACTGGTCATTGACGGAACATACTTTATCATTATTTCTCCGCGTAGAATCTGCGATGCGCCTCTTCCTGTCTCATTTCACTGAATGAAGACACTCTCTTCAGATAGCCGATGACGCGTGTCAGATAGTCGAGATTCTTGCTTCCGCATTTAGGGCAGACAGTCAACGTATCCTTGCTGATGTATCCGCACTCGTTGCAGACAGTGTTGCGGCAATTGAATGTGAAATAGTTGGTCCCGTAGTGGGCCGCCACATTCAGAAGCTGACGGTACTGATCCTTGCTCAGGTGCTCGGCTATATTCATATGCAGAGCGGAACCGCCGTCCAGATATTTCACATAATCCTCGCCGTGCATCTTGAACTTGTCAATCATTGACAAGGCATCATCCTCAGGATTATAGAAATACGAACTGTACATATTGTGCTTGCCGGACACGAAGAATCCGTCTTTCTTGTCCCATTTGTAATTCTTGCCGGAGAGATTCTCGCCAGGCACGAACTCCGTGTTGAACATCGTCTCGCGTGTCTTGTCCTTGCGGTTTGAGATATTGATTGTCTCAAGTATCGTGTTCACGAACTCGCGGTAATCCTCGTTAGGAGAAATCGTAAGGCCCAGGAATTCAGCCGCATCCGTCAATCCGTTAACACCAACGGTAAGATACTGCTTCTTCATATCGATGAAGCCGGCCTTGTAAACATCCAGCATATCAGCCTTGAGGAAGTCCTTTATAATCTCGTTGAATGCAGTCTGATACTTGTGAACACGCCCGGTCATCTCGCTGATTTCCGCATCGACAGCCTTGTAAAGTTCAGCCTTGTCATATTTCAATGATTTCGGCAGAGCCTCGCCCGCAGGAATATCCACATTCTGGGTTTCCTTGAAGAACTTGCGCGCCGCAATCTGCACCAGCCTGTTCAAGTTTATGGTCATAACCGACTTGGAGCCGGTAGCGACCGAAGCCGTTCCCATAGAGTACTGATGTGTTGTGTGATTGTGCTCCTCATCGCTGTCATCCAAGTCCTTAAGCGAATTGCGCAGACGGCAGCAGCTTGAAAGGCTGTCCGGGCTGTTGGATATATAGCAGAAGAAACTGTGCCCTTCAGCCCACATTTCAGCAGTGAAATCAGCATAATCCTTATCCGCATAGTCATCTCCGCCATCCGTCAGCAGAGCCATTGTCTCAACCGGGAACGTAAGGATATAATTATTGCGCTCAGCATTGAACCACTGCATAAAGTGTTTCTGTAGCCACGACAATGTCTCCCATTTCGGAGCCGAGCCGTCAGGGAATCTGAAGTCCCCGAACACGCCTTCAAAATACGGCTTGTCGAAATATCCTATATTCCAGAACACGGTCTGGTATCCGCGATTGCCCGCAGGCATATTCATAGAATGTACCACCTGCTGGAAATAGTTGTCGATAACCTTGACCAGAGTACGTTTCTTCACATTGTTCTCAACCACTTCGTCAAGTCTGGAGGTATAATCGTCTCCATAGTCCTTGCGAGTAAAATAGTCGAAATACATCAGGAATTCAGGAGTCGCTACAGCTCCCATAAACTGGGACGAAATCGAATACACCAGGTTAATGAACTCGCCGCAGAATGACTTCAAATCGGTAGGCGCGACAGACACTCCGCCAAGTTCCTTAAGACCGCTGACAAGGAACGGATACATCGTTATCGCTACGCAATATGGGTAACCGGGTGTACCGCTCTCGTCGTGCTTGTACAGAACGTGGCTTTCCAAATCCTCAAGATACTGGTCCGCCAACCGCTTGCTGTACATCGACTTGATCTTGTCGTGCATTATATAGCGGTTCTGCTTGATGTTATTCTCCTTATACAGTTCCTGACCAAGCGTCACGATATTCTTCCTGGTCACGTTCGCATTCGAGTCGAACTTGGAGCCGGTAGCGGCGTTCGAAGCCTTGATATAATCACGGATGAAATCACGTTTCCTGCGCAGGTCCTTGCCCGCGTCAAACTTCTCGATATACTCGACGGCGACCTTCTTGTTTATGGACATCAGAGACTCCTCTACCTGACGGCGAATCTCAGAACTGGCAATCTTGTCATAGATATACAGATTGTCAACAATGGAAACGACAACTGCCTCAGGACAAACCTCTCCGACTGATTTATACGCTTCCTGAATACCGCGCATCAGTTTCTCTCTGTCATACTCCTCGAAAGAGCCATTCGTTTTTCTAACATCCATATTTCCAATAATTTAGCAATAGCCAGCAGCCTAAAAAAGGGAGCAGGTCAGAACCGTAAAAAGAAAAAGTCCAACCGGGAATCTTCCAGATTGGACTAACAAAATTATATAAACGCGAAGCGTTATCAAAGCATTTTACGAAGAAAAGTTATCAACAATTCCACATCATATCAGGAGATACCGGAGAACAAATGCCGCCGCCAATATCCACGTCATCACTGACACCTTTTTATATCTTCCGGAGAGACCGTTGAGAACCGCATAGGTAATCATTCCTATCATAATTCCGTCCGAGATGCTGTATGCCAGAGGCATAATGATAATTGTCGTGAACGCAGGAATCGCCTCCGAGAAATCGTCCCAATCAATGTCCTTTACCGGACCGGCCATCATTACGCCGACAATAAAGAGCACTGGTCCTGTAGCGGCTCCCGGTATCGCGAGGAAAAGCGGAGAGAACAGCAGTGCAATCGCGAAACATACAGAAATCGTGAAAGCTGTCAAACCCGTACGCCCTCCTTCAGAAACGCCTGCCGCACTTTCTATATAAGTGGATGTTGTACTCGTTCCGAAAATGGCTCCCGCAACAGTTGCCACGGCATCAGCCATAAGCACCTTGTTGATACCGTCAACATTTCCTTTCTCATCAATCATCCCCGCCTTGACGGACAAACCGACTGCTGTCCCGATAGTATCGAACATATCTATGAACAGGAATGTAAACACAATCGCCAACATATCCCAGGAGAAGATTTCGCTCCACTGGAACTGCATGAAGATAGGTCCGATTGACGGAGGGGTTGAAATCAAGCCGCCATAATGCGTCTCACCGAAAGGAATTCCAATTATGGTAGTAACAAGGATTCCGATGAGCATTCCGCCACGCACCTTGAAAATCACCAGCAGAGATGTCACCAACAGGCCGATTATTGAGAGGACTGCCGTTTTACCGGTAACGTCACCCAATGAAACGAATGTGGATTCATTGCTTACGATTATGCCTGCGGTCTTAAGACCGATGAATGCGATATAGAATCCGATTCCGACTCCTATCGCCCGCTTCAATGACATCGGGATTGCGTCAACTATCAGTTTGCGCACATTAGTCGCAGTCAGAAGTATGAAAATGACACCTTCAATGAATACGGCGGTGAGAGCCATCTGCCAGGAATGTCCCATTCCCAGACATACCGTATATACGAAGAACGCATTGAGGCCCATTCCAGGACCAAGTCCGAATGGTTTTTTAGCGTATAATGCCATCGCAAGAGTACCGACAAGGGCGGCAAGTGCAGTAGCCGTAAACACAGCGCCGACCGGCATACCCTGCCCCTCAAGAGCGGAGAAGATGCTAGGGTTCACGGCGAGGATGTAGGCCATTGTCAGGAATGTGGTGATTCCTGCAAGAATCTCGGTCCGCACTTTGTGGCGTGACGGATCAAAGCCGAAGGTTTTTTGAAGAAATGGTGACATAAGTATTGAAAGATGTTAAACTCTAAAACACCCACTTGACGCCGAGGCAAGGTCTGCACCAGAATCCTTTTGCAGAGCCGAAATCATACGTCAACTCTATCTCTGTACCCACATTAAGATTATCCACGCCGAAATGCTGCCCCACGCAATACCACAACTGTGGCTCTGTGCAGAATACAATGTCGGAGGTCTTGGATTTTGTCCAATCATATACGCCTTTGCTGTCCACAGGGCAGACAGTGTGATTCTGCCACCACAGATCTGCAAATCCGCAGAATTTCAAGCCGGTAAGCCCGAACAAGTCCTGCATTCCCCACACCGCAGTAAACTGCATCGGCAACTTGCTGTGAGGTCTTGAACCGTCCGCACGCTTGTCATATATGATATATTTTCCGAGAACCTTCAGGTTCAATGTATTCTTGAAATTTTTGCTATGGATGAACCAGTCAGCTCCGCCGAGGAACGCGTGATTTATATTGTAAGAATTATAGACACCGCCGTTATACTCGACGTGTACGCTCAGAGGAGCGAGTTTGGTGTCCTGCCAGAAATTCAGGCAACGCGCAATCTCGAAATAGGTTCCGCACGGAGCCTTGTTTCCGTCAGCTTTTCTGGCTTTGTAATCATAGTCGATAAAGAAGAAGGTATTACCCCATTTGTCAGAATAGAAGCCCTCAAGCGTGGTAGTAACCTGTTTTCTGTCGCGTCCGAAGTCGTAGAAAATCTGAATGTTAGTCTGGGCGCTTGCCACCTTGGCAAATGCCAGCACGGCTACAGCCGCGAGAAAAAAGTTTTTTTTAAGCATAAGTTCGTTTATATAAACTGATAACTAGAATGAAAATTTCACCATTCCCAGAACCCTGTGGTTCGTAATCCATTGCAATCCCTGATCAGCAAGGCCGCTGGAAGAACTCACATATCCGGATTCCTTGTATTTTCCATACTGAGCCGATGTCAGATCATATTCAAGGCCGAAAGACAGCTTTCCTACGTTATACACGACCGTAGGTGTAAACCTTACGATTCTGTTGAGATTGTTAAATCCGTTTGAACTGATATATACGTTCTTTGTGCTCGTATAATCCTTTCCGTCAATCTGCTTGTCCGAGATAAGAGGAGTTGAAGTTCCAAGATTCCTGAAATATCCCAACATACCCTGAACCTGCACACGACGTCCATATTTCACAGACACAAATGAAGCGACACTCTGGAGAGGAGAATACTCCCAACTTCCGTCAGCATTCTTCTGCGTCACGCCGTAACCTGAAAGCATATTGAAATGCTCTCCTGCAGAGGCATAAATGACTTTTCCGTTGACAGAAAAATCTTTATGAACATATTGAGCATATACGTAAGGGCTCACAGTCGTGATTCTGTCAGACACCTTGTCGCCACTGTTGGACTTTTCATTCTCCTCATTTCTCCATCTCGGCTTGATGCTCAACACATCAGCTCCGACACGCCCGGTAAAGCCGTTGTTGCTCTTGAACGTAGCTCCCACATAGAGTTCAGGAGTGCAGCCGTGCTTCATATAATCGTCAGAAGCACCGGAAGGGCCTGTCGAAAGATACTGCATCTGCCACAGAAGCGCTCCGGACAATGTGAAAGACTTTGTAATGTTGTAATCAGCCATAGCCATAGGAGTACGGCTGAAGGCATTGAACGGAGTACCTGTCTCAAGGTCAATGACATAAGGCTGGTCTGCCGCGACAGGATGCCAAGCCTGACCCAATTTCAGAGACACGCTCTGAGTTCTGTTGCTCCCGAGTTCATCCCACAGCAGGGTCGCATAAGCCTGACGAAGTCTTAGCACAGCCACATTGCCGTTCATACAATAGAAGTCAGCCTCAATTTTGGCCGCCACTTTTGTCCTGTTGAACTGGTAATCCTTGACATCCAGACCGACTCGGGATGTAATTGCAAGATACCGGAATGTAGGATTCTTATTGATATCCTCTCCGGACTTGTTCAACGATTCGTCCTTCGGTATATAATAGAACAAATCTTTCGTACCAGCTTTGCTTTCTCTTGTATCGAAAGTAAAATAGTTGCGGATAAATCCGTACAATTTGAGATGGGACGGCTTTTCCTGCTTAACTTCGTCTCTTCCAGGCTCAGAAGCGAATGCTCCGGCTGAAGGGAACAGGACTGAAGCCAACGCTAACGCATAAACTATTTTTTTCATCAGACGATATTCTTATCTGTACAATTTCCGCAGAATAGATTAATGTTCTATCCTACGGAAATCCAAACGACTTCTTAGAATCCTATGAAAATCAATATGACATATCCAAGCACGAGTCCGACAGCACCTATAATTGCGCCGACTCTGGTCATATCGTTGACCTTGATAAGGCCGGTAGAGTGCGCGATGGCGTTTGGAGGTGTACTGATCGGGAAGAGCATTGCCACAGATGTTGAAAGGGCCACGCCCACGAGCAAAGCTTTCACGCCACCGATAGGGGCAAGCATATCACCCATTCCGACTCCCACTGCACTGAGGATAGGCACGAGAAGGCTCGCTGCCGCAGAGTGCGAGATGAAGTTGGAAATAGCATAACCCAGAAGACCTGAAAGCAGGAGAATAATCAGCGGTTTGAATGATGCAAACGGAATCGCCTGGACAAGATTCTCGGCGAGTCCGGTCTTGTTGAGCGCAATACCCAACGCAAAGCCTCCTGCAACCATCCAGAGCACGCTCCATTCTATGTCACGCAAATCGCTGGCCTTGATGACTCCGGTCGCGCAGAACACGCCCACTGGAATCATTGCCACGACATTTGCGTTGACGCCTGTAAACCTGTCGAACACCCACATAAGGATAGTGACTGCAAACGTAACCCAAACGATATATGTATGAGCATCAGGTTTTCTTGTATTTTCTATCTTGAGCTCAATCTTCTCGGACTTGAACGGGAACAACTTGAGGAGCAGGAACCACGCGAACAGCAACATAACTATCACGTAAGGGACCATTATCATCATCCATTCTCCGAAACCGATTGTCTGGTGCAGTGTTTCGTTCAGATATCCCAGTGCAATGGCGTTCGGAGGTGTTCCGATAGGAGTTCCGATACCGCCCAAGTTGGCCGCGATAGGAATCGCCAGCGCCAGTCCCGCAGTACCGCGTTCATTGGCCGGCAAAGTCCTCAACACCGGTGCAAGGAAAGTAAGCATCATCGCAGCCGTAGCCGTATTGCTCATAAACATCGAGAAAAGGCCGATCACCAGCAAGAAGCCGAGAAGCACGAACTTAGGCTTTGTGCCGAACGGCTTCAGCAACACTTTCGCCAACTGGACATCCAGACCGACTTTCGTAGCCGCAATGGCAAGAATAAAACCGCCAAGGAACAGCATAATGGTCGGGTCTGCAAACGCGGCGAGAATCGCCTTGTAGCTTACAAATGTTCCCAAATCCGCCGGATCGACGCCAGCGCCCCGCAAGAACAGCGGGCAGCTGTCAGACACGGTAAACAACAGTATCACAATGACTGCGACAGATGTAGCCCAAGTAGGAAGAATCTCGAACATCCACATCAAAGCGGCCAAGGCAAAAATTGCGACTGTCCTTTGTTCAATAATCGAAAGAAGCGGTGTACCGTTTTCGGCAAGTCCGAAGAAAGATCTCGGAACGAACCAGAAGAAGAAGAATACGGCAATGGCGAAGATAAGCATTATCAGCTTCTTCACCGGAAACGCCGATGCTGGTTTAGCAGTTTCAGTTGACATATATTTTCGTTAATATTATCGATCGGCAGGGACAGACTCCCCGTAACGAACCGCAAATTTAAGCAAATTGCCTATCAAAACAAATAAACGTTTCAAAACAGTCACCTGCATCTGACGCGCCTGACGCAGAACACCGGAAGAATAAAAATCACCGCGACTATCGAGAACAGCATTCCGGAGATGGTGCCTATCGCGAAATCAAACCAGAACACTTCCTCCGGCCCGTCGGTAAGGAACGGAAGCAATCCCAGAATTGTGGATACGATGGTCAGCGTAATCGGATTGATTTTGCGGGAATATGCCTTCACATAGAGACGGATGCGGTTCTCTGACGGCTTTTTATTCCCGGCAAGAAGCATCTGGTAGGTGGTGACAAGATATATCCCGGCATTTACGACTATACCGCTCAGCATCACGAACGCGGCGAAACCGCCCTGGTCAAATGAAAAATCTGAAAGTCCGAAGGCGAGGAAAAGTCCGATGAACGAAATCGGAACCATAAATATCACTGCAAGCGGATACCGGAACGATTCGAACGTAATCGCCAGCATAACGTACATCACGGCAAGGATCAGGAACAGCAGCCACGCATACTGACGTTTGGCAGTGTCAAACCAGCCCCAGCCGGGGACTTCCGCCTTGAAACCGATAGGCAGCACTTCCTCATTCATATATTTGACGGCATTGGCAGCCAATTCCTTGCTGAGTTCCCAATTGCCTATGAAGTCATAGCATACGACCAGTTCGTAAGACTGGTTGCTTTTCCTGATTGTCAATCCTGAAAGCCGTTTATCTATGCTTCCGACACTTGAAAGGGTCATTTTCTGCTGATTGACTTCTATCGGAGAGTTCAGCACGTGCCACAGATCATATTTATCTATATCCGATGACCGGAGTACCACGTCAACAGGCTCCCCCTCATATTCCGCAGAACCTATATACCGCTCATAAAGTAGCGAGGACAATGCGTCATAATACTCGTATGGATTTATTCCGGCCAGCGTCATTCTGGAGAAATCGTAGTCGAGCACAAACTCGGTGGAAGGCCGTCCGTTCCAACCTCCGGACCAGATTTCCGCTCCCTGAACACGCCGGTTCGCGGACAGCCAGGCCAACAACTTATCCGCATAGCGCGTAAGTTCGCGGTAGTTGTATCCTTTAAGCGAAATGCGGCTGCTCTTGATGGATGAGACGATATTGTTGTTAAAACTGTTGTCGTCAATTCCGGAAACCGTCCAGTTCGCCCCGCCGAAATCAATCGCCATCTTGGTCACATCAGATTTCAGCGCCGCCGGGAAATAGGAGTTCTCATATTCCGGCTTGAATTCCACCTCGATTTCAGCGTCGTCATAGGAAGACACAGATGTTATGAATGTGGAAATCTCGTCGAACTGAGCCAGATAGTTTTCCATAGCCTTGACGACCTCATTGAGCTGATTGACAGTACACCCCTCAGGCATACCCGCATTGATTGTCAGGCGTTTCTTCTCAGGTTCACGATAGAAATTGGACCTGTTCAGCGACTTGTAGAACAAGCCGAATGATGAACTTGCAATCGCGTCTATTGTCCTGCGGTTCCGCTCGTAAGGCCTCCACGTCACAATGTCGTCCAATATCTTGTCTATCCGGCTCGCCCTTGCCTTTTCACGCTCATTCATACGCACCGGAAGCACGCAGATCGGAATGCCGAACGACACTATAAATACGAGGATATAGATCCAACGGTGATTCACACCCCAGCCGATGTATGAAGCATAGAACCTGTTCCAGCGCAAGATACGGTGAATCTTCCGCGAAGAACGTTCCTTGCCGCCCGAGACTCTCACCGGAACGTATTTCATCAGTGAAGGGATGAAAAGATATGAAATCAGAAGCGACAGAGCCAGGTTAATGACTATGACCCATATAAAATCGACAAGATTAGCCTTTTCCTTTTCCGGCAGCAGGAGCACCATAACCAGAGCGCCTACAGTAGTTGCGGCCGCAGAAAGTACAGAAGGAAATGCTTTTCTGTCCTTGTAATGGGCATAATGGTCTATCATCACTATCGACGTATCGATGATTATGCCGAGAGAGACCGTTATTCCGGCAAGCGTATAGATATGAATCTGAATGCCGGCGAAACTGTAAATCATCAATGCCGTCAGCACATTCACCGCCAAAGTGAACACGATGATGAGCATATACCGCCAGGACCTGTTTATCAGGAACACGAACAACATCAGTATCAGAATACAAAGCGCAGTACGGACATATATCTTGTTGAGTTCCTTGCTGACGTATTCAGAAGAATCGTAAGCTATGCCCGCAGTAATCTCGGACGGAAAACCTTTCTGAAGTTCATCCATACGCTCCTTGACTGCCGAAGCGACTGTCAGAAGGTTGGCGGAAGACGAAATTTCCACAGAAAGCGTGATTGTATTCAGGCCGTTGACCCGATAATAACTGGTCGGCAACGCCTCCTCATAACGCCACTCCGCGACATCTCTGAGATAAACGTTATGCCCGTCAACTTTTTTAACCGGGATTTCTCCGAAATCCTTGCGTGAATCCTCCTTCAGACGCACCGTCATCAGCCCGTTTGCAGATTCCGTCATTCCTATGACATCCTCCCGGTAATATGAATCAAAAGCGGTGGCTATGTCCTCAGCGGCAATGCCGCAGGACTGGATCTTGTCCGCGTCGAAAGTAATCACCCATTGAAAAGGCACACCGTCACCGACATTCACCCTTTCCACTCCCGGAATAGCCGACAGCGGACTGAGAACGTGTTCTTTGACGTATTTGGAAATCTCCCGCGAAGGGATTCCGCCTTTCACCAGATATGATATTTTCGAAGCGCGGCCACCGCCGGAAACGGATATTCTCGGATAGGCGATGTCGGCAGGAAGGCTCGAATAGACATTCCTTATGGCAGACGCCACCTCAAAACGTGCCGCATCCATATCCGTACCCTTACGGAACTTGACCGACACAGAGCCCGAACCTTTTTTGGATGCGGAAGACACGTCCGTAACGTCACGTATACCGGCCAACACGCCTTCTATCTTGGACGTCACCTCACCCTCAACGACCTCCGGGGAAGCATTGCGATAAGAAAATGACACCGTAACCGTACGGCCTTCCGTCATCGGAGTATACTGGATATTCAGACGCGGCAATGAGGCCAGCCCGACAAGGGACAGCGCCACCATAATCAGAACGACTGAGAATTCAGAAAGTCTATTTCTTCTTTCTTCCATTATAGACCGAATAATACAATGTCGGCACGACAAACAGGCTGACAAGCGTTCCGACTGTCATTCCCGCAATTATCACAAGCGACATCGGATACTGGAGGTCATCGCCCATACTTCCTCGCGAAAGGAAAGGGCATACCGCCAATATAGTCGTCAAGGATGTCATCAATATCGCCTTGACTCTCAACGAAGAAGCATCTATTATCGCCCTCTCCAGACTTTCTCCAGCCTTACGCCTCTGGTTGATCGTATCAATTTTGAGTATGGAATCATTGATGACGATTCCCGTAATGACGACAAGACCGATAAGCGACATCAGGTTGATGCTTACATCGAGCGCCCACAGGACAATCAGAGCGACAAATATATCCACTACAATCTCTGAAAGGATAATCAGCGGCTGCACCAATGATTCGAACTGCGACGCCATAATCAGATACAGCAGAATCAGTGCGACCAGCATAATGATTGTCATTTCCTTGACCATCTTGTTGTTTGAGAACCAGGAGCCGGAATATCCGACCTCGAAATCTCCGTTCTCTTTCACGAGAGCATTTATTGCAGCCATCACAGGTTTCACATCCCTTGACTCCACATTCAACACCAACGGATAGTAATCCCCTTCCGCTCCGGCCGTCAAGGTCTTAAGGTCCTCGACAAATGTCTGACGCATAAGGTCCGAAACCGGAATCCTGACCAACTTGCCCTCCTTATCGTGTTTTTCAATGAATTTTCCCTGCAGAACCTCAGAAAGCCCCCGAGCGTTGGAGCCTGTCACCACCGGAATGCTGGCATTTCCCTGAACGATATTGAACAGACGATTCTCATTGAGCGAGTTCTTCAGTATAGAGACGAGTTCATCATAGCTCACATCGTAAAGTGCAAGCAATTCCGGCGCAGCCACAAACAGCGCGTCTGTCTTGACCGAAGGCTCCGGAACAGATATTCCCGGTAATTTCGCCCTGATCCCGGAAAGGATTCCCCTCAATGGATTCACCTCAACTTCTCCGGAGTTAACGGGACGAAGTCTAGCTGTAAGCGGCGCCTCATTCCCGGCAAAAACCATATCGAATATATTTCCTGAAGGCTCAAACGAATACACTGCTTCGGGATATTTTTTCGACATCGTCGTTTTCAATTCATCCTGAACATTTCTCAAAGCGCTCTCGTCTTTACAGTTGATATAGATAGACGCCTCCGAGATTCCCATATCCCCGCTATGTTCCAGAATAAACTGTTGTGAGCCGACCAAAGCCGTAACTTGTTCCGTTTTTCCTGAAAGGACCTTCTCCAACTCCTTAACTCTCATAGTATTGCTTTCAACGGAGATATGCTCATTCCAGTCTATCTTCATTATGGCGTCAGTCTGTGTCATTTCGGGCAAACGGGCCTTCCGCATAGCCGCAAAACAAATCACCAGGCCTGCTATAGAGAATGCAAGTATCCCCCACGCCAAAGGTCTGTGTCTTAGAAACCATTCAAGTACCTTGTCATCCCAACGCCGTATCGGAGCGTCAAAATTGATTTTCTCCAAAAATTCACTTGGCCGGAAGCCATCAGAGCCCTTGTACCACCAGTAATAGTAAACGGGTATCACAAGTATAGTGACCACATAAGAAGTCAGCAGCACGATAGTCACAGACATTGCCTGGTCGTAGAACATCGCTCCGGCTATTCCGCTGAGAAATATCAGCGGCACGAACACGGCACAAGTTGTCAGCACAGAACTGAGCATCGCTCCCCTAACCTCTTCCGTACCCTTAAGAACTGCTGAGCGAAGGTTCCCATCTCTCTGCCAGCGTCCGGTTATATTATCTACGAGAATGACTGTATTGTCCGTCAACATTCCGACACCCAGAAGCAATCCGGAAAGCGATATGATATTCAGCGTCAGCCCCATAGCATAGAAGCAAAGCATTGAGAACACAAGCGACACAGGCATCGTAAGAACAACCAGCACCGGCGAACGCAAATCCCTCATAAAAAGGAAAATTATGACACTCGCCAAAATCAAGGCAATCACAATGTTCTGAATCAGGTTGTTTATCGTGTATTCCAGAAGTTGAGTCTGGTCTCTCGTAACCTCAAAGTTCAACTGAGGATAGTCATCCTTGAAATTTTCCATCAGACTGCTGATACCGGACTTCAGGTCAGACATTTTCGCATCATTCTGTTTGATCACAGCTAGACATACGGCATCATCCCCGTCAGAACGCACCAATCCGGTTCTTTTTGCCGGATGGACCATAACTTTGGCTACATCTTTTATCTGAAGCAGCCTGTCGTCATTCTTGAACCAGAGATTCGCTATATCATCGCTCGATGAAGCGCGAGAATCAAACTTCACGTTGTACCGGTATTCACCATCCCTTATGGTAAGACTCCCCAGACGGATATTTGAGCTCTTGATATCATTTTCAAAATCCGACATTGTCATTCCCAGCTGAAGCAGCTTGGATTCGTCAGGAATTATGAGAATTTCTTCATTTACAAGTCCGCTGACATCCACCATAGCCACCTCCGGGAGCTGTTCGATCCTTTTGCTGATGACGTCTCTGGCAAAACGGCTCATCTGCGAAAAAGATTCGCTTACTGGGAACAGGTCATCTGCCGGGTCTTGAACAGATTGAAGTTTCTGCCCTTCGGCGATGCCGGAGCTCCTGGATGTAATGTTCACAAAAAAGGCCGGTATGTCAGTCGCGCTGGCTTTCATCACCTTAGGCCTGCTCACACCGTCAAGGGAAGACATCGACCTGTCAATTTTCTCATTGACTTCGATGAAAAGATAATCTATGTTCGCACCGTGATTGAACGTAAGTCTGATGGTACCTGTACCGTCCTTTGCTTCACTGACAATATCCTCAAGACCGTTAATCTGGATCAGCTGCTGCCGCAGAGGCTTTAGAACATTCTCGTCCATCTCTCTGGCGGAAAATTCCGAAGACGTCGCCTGCACTGTAATGTACGGGATATCGACATCAGGAATCAAAGTCACAGGCAGCATCCGTACACTGACAATACCCAGCACGACGATGACAAGAGTTATCATCGTCACTGTTATCGGCCGGTCAATCAAGTGTTTAAGCATCTGCTACCGTTTTATGTGCACATCCGAGTTGTCCGCCAGATTCAGATTGCCGGACACAATGATCTGATCCCCTTCGGCGAGTTCCGCATTCCTATCCCTGTTCGCCTCTACCACATAAGATTCGCCGTTTGAATACAAAATCGTGACGTATGTCCAGTGCGCCTTCCCGTCATCCGTATATTTGAACAGCACATCCATATTGTCCCTGATAACCACCGCACTTCTAGGCACCACAAGTTGCTCGGGAAGCATCCTCTCCACAATCACTTTCACATTCATTCCGTCAATAAGGGAACCGTCATTCTTAATTTGCGCTTTTACCGAGATCTGACCTTTCTCATCCACCACAGGATTGACTGCCGTTATTTTTCCGGAATATTCCTTTGACTCTTTGGCGAACGGGCAAACCCTTACAGGGAGACCGACAGAAAGGAATGAATATTCAGACTCCATCACGGAAAATTCCACTTCAAAAGACCGGTCGTCAACGACTGTACAGAATGCGCCGGACGGAGCTTCGTCAAAAGTTTTCTGCTTTATGTTGGCGACACTGCCTGAGAAAGGTGCGACGAGAACAGTTCCGTCAGCATCGTAAGAGGAGCGCGCAAAATCATTCTTGGCAACAGAATAGCCCGATTTCATCTTGGCCATTGACAGCAACTCAGGAGTGACAGAGGTGGTATCTCCGGCAGAATACCCTTGACCTACCAAGTAGTCATACATTTCCAGCTCGGCTTTCTTGAGCGAGAGCCGCGAGGCTTCCAACGCTATCTTCAAATCAGGCCTGTCCAACGTCGCAATGACAGCGCCCTTAGCTATATGATCGCCATTCTGAACATTTATCGAGGAAATCTTGCCTGTTGCTCTGAACTGCAAGTCACTCTTCCGCTCAGCGACCAGCTTTCCATTGGACAACAGCTGCCTTGCGAAATCCGTCCGCGTCAGATTAATGACAGTCACTTCATTCACTTGGGGCGAATAGTCCAGTTTGCCGTCTTTAGATCCTGCTTTTCCGCCTTCCCTACACGATGTGAGCGCAACAGCCAGCCCGCATAAAAATACGCTCACAAGTATATTTCTGTTTTTTCTCATAAAAATCGAATTTGGAATTATTCTACCATTTCATCTACATTGACATCAATATCTTTCCCTTCTATGAAATCATAAAGAGTATATTTTCTGAGAGCGTAGTAATAGTTCCAGAAATTGGCATAGTCCGTAATGTACTTTGTCTTGGCAGACTCATTATCATTCTGAGCATCCGTAAGTTCAGTCACAGAAGCAGTTCCGCGTCTGAATTTGTCCATCATCAGTTCGTACCTTTCTGCCGCAATCTCCATAGCCTTTCGCGAGGCCATACATTGACGCCGCTGGTTATTGAACTGACCGACAGCCGTAAAAATCTTTCTGCGGTGATCGTTCTCACTCTGAAGCGTCTGAGCCTTCACTACTTCCTCCGCGGCCTTCGCCTTCTGGACTTTTCCCTTTCCGAGGCCCCAGTCGAAGATAGGCACGCTGAAGGTCAATCCCACTACCTCCTGATTGAGTAGTTTCTTGTAAACTTCAGGCAGCCCTTTACCGGTCTGGGATAGACCGAAACGGGCATTCAGGCTTACAGATATGCCTCTGTCGGCTTTTGCCTTCGCGACATCGGACGCCGCGTTCAATTCATTTATCTGGTTATCCAACGAAAACGTCGAATTGTTCAACGATTTCTCCATCACCAGGTCATAATCCATAACGATGTCCGGCAAAGCGTCATCCAACACAGGTTCAACCACCACGGATTCGTCATAGCCCAAGATAGAATTCAAGTGCATCTGAGCCTCCCGCACAGTGACAAGACTCTCGCCTATCGCGATACTGTCATTAAGAGCCCGCAATTCCAGCTGAAGATATTCCGCCCTTGTGACGCTTCCGAGTTTCAGCCTTTCCGATGCCACGGAGCGCATTTTCTCCGTGTTTTCATAGTTGGATTCCACCACTTCCTGATTTTTCAACGAAGAAACCAACGTAAAATAGGCCGACACGACATCTATCGTAACCTGTTCCATTGACTCTATGTAACTGCGGCGTCCGCGCTCATATTCCTTGGGCTCTATGAGTTTATCCCATTTGAACTGGTTGTATGAAAACAACGGCTGCACGTAACTGATAGTGACAGGTTGCGAATACCAGGTAAGTTTCTTGTTTGCACCGAATTGGTTAATGCGGGACAAGTCGGAATAGACATAGAGCCGACCTCCGGTAAATGTAACATTTTGGGCAACCTTAAGGCCCAGACTGTTCTGGAGACTGTAGGTGTTGATATAGCGGAACGAACCGTCATCGTAACTTTGGAGCAGAGTCAGCGACCTGTCGAAATCCATCAATGTGCCGTACAAATTGAGAGAAGGCAGACGGCTGGCCAGATAGGACCTATAAGCCCAATATGTCGAGACGAAAGCGTGTTTCGCTTCCAAAGCAGCCACCGACTGACTTCTCGCCGTGCCGATTGCTTCAGAAAGGGACATTCTTTGCTGAGCCTCAACGGGCTTTGACGCGAGGAGGGAAATGAATATGACGGTTGCGCTTATGGCTATCTTGTGAATAACAGTCATTGTGGTTTATTATTCCAAACTTTCTAAGTTACTGAATATTATTCAGAATACGAAGTGGTTTTCATTCATCATATAACAGCTCCTATGATATAATCTTCAGGAACCAATCCAAAATAACGGCTGTCGCGGGAATCCAGGACATTGTCTCCGCCCAGAAAATACCAGTTCGACAGAAATGTATAACTGTTGATTTCATTCTCATCCAGATAGACTTTGCCGTTCCTTGCATAAGGGCGTTTCCCGCTTTCGTAAAGAATCAGTCTGCGCCAAGTCTTGTAGTTGTCAACGTTAATATCAATGGCATCACCCTTCTTCGGTATCGGCAGAGGCCCGAAATCACGTATTGTCCATTGCAGTTTTTTGTTCACCTGCAGAGCATTCAGCACTACACCTTGCGCTGCAAGAACAGAATCAGGGGTTTCCGACAAAATACGCTGATATGTCAAGTCTCCTATATATCCTCCTGTTCCCGAATTTACATAATACCCGTTTTCAATGCTTATTGTATCCCCTGGAACAGCGTAGCAGCGCTTCAGGTACACATAGTTGATCTTGAAAGTTATAGTATCCTTTGACCTGGCATAGGGATAGTTCGCGACGACCAGATCTCCGGCTTTTATTTTTGAGAACCCGGGCAGACGGAAACAGGACAATTCAGGTTTCGTAAAGTCATAATCAGTGTAGATTCGCGCGCCCAATTTGAGTTTGTTGACCCAAACTCTTTCCCCGCTGTGAAGCACCGGCTCCATAGATTTGCCTTTCACGACAAACGAATCGAAGAGCAGGACTTTGTCCGCATAATGAAGCAACACCAAAGCGACAGCGCCCCCGAGAACGGACAACAACAACTTAAATATCTTCCGAATGTTCATCATAATACTTTTTTGCTCTGTCGTGCAAGTCGCACATAGATTTATTTTTAGAGTTCACTGGAAGAGACAATGCCTTCCGTGCATAAATCAACGCCTGCCTTGCGTCGCCTTGTTTTTCTTTCATCTCCATAAGCAAAATATACGGATATAGCCGTGACGGCACCATATAGTGAGAATGGATATAATTCCGCACAGCTTCAGAATAATCTCCCATAGCCTCGAAATTTTTGCCGATTATGTTGTAGAACATCGGATCAGATGACGCCGAAGCGCCTTTTCTTAACACCTCATTGCTTTCAGCATAACGTCCCTCATTATGAAGAGCATAACCATAGTCATACATATAGCGGAAATCCGCATTCAATTGCGGATACAGAGCAGCCAATCTGTCAGCGACGCCCTCATAGAATCCAAGTTTAAGATTCCTTTGTTCTTCAAGCCACTCATTCTCAGCCACTTTCTTCTTGGCATTCTCCGGCAGCCACAACACAAAAATAAATGCAGCTACTGCGACAGCACCAGACAGCAGAATTCGCTTCTTCGATTTCCCGATGTTCAGATTAATGCCTGCCGCAGCTCCCAAGAAAACGGCCAGCAGCAAACGCAACTGCAATACAGACAAAGGATATGACGCCATAGCGAACACGCTCCACGTTGTCAGCCCACAGGCCAATGCCGATTTGCCACGACACAATAGAACTATTCCGATGCCTGTTATTGCAAATGACAACACGAGCCCAGGGATACCGAATTCGATTCCGAAACGAAGAAATTCATTGAAAGCATATTCCGGACATCCGGCAATTCTCACCCTTTCCTGCGGTCTCTCCTCGGACTCAAAGTATTTCGCTTGGGCATCTCCGTACGCTCCGAGAGCATTTCCATAGCCGTGCCCGGTCAAGGGCTTATCCGCAATGGCAAGCACTTCCATCTCCCAGATATGAAAACGTCCAAGTGCCGAATCTTTCTTGATGCTGAACACTCCTATGCCGACAACTACAATCAGCGCGACAATTGACGGCATTAGCCATTTGTGCTGCTTAAGAATTGCTTTTATTTTTGACCGAATCAAGGCGAACACCACTGCCGTCACGGCCAATGCCACCATACCGGCTCTGCTCATCGATGCAGGCAGAACTATAATGCCCAAGCAGCCCGAAATAGCTGACAGCCAAAGCAATATCTTATCATCTAGATTCTGTGACTTGCGAAGTTTCCACCCCGTCGCAAGCATAACTGCGATACAGGTCGAAAGAAATCCGCCGTAAGGTCCGGAATTCGCAAAACTTCCTGTCATCGGACACATATTATTATTCGAGACAGCGAATCCGAACAACTGCATTGCCCCCAGCACAGACTCATATCCGAGCCACAGCGCCAGACAAAAAACGACAATGCGCTCTGCGAACTCCCTACAGCTAACAAACAAAGCCAAAGATATGAGAATAGCACATATCATAGATTTTGCTTATTATATTCCTTTAGACCTGTATCTCAATTATTTTTTCAACGTCCTAAGATATTCAATATTATACTCCTTGATACAATCCTTCTCATCAACGGTCAAGAGAGTTCCGGATTCTCCGTCAATATCATAGTAGGAAATATCGGAGGACAGAGGTATGCGGAACAATGGTTTTCCATCCCAGGAATAACCGTGAATTTCCTTTTTCGTAGAGACAAGGCTTTCGTCGGTATACAAAACTGAGAAATAACTGTCATTTAGAGATATTCCTTCGTGGTATGTGCGCAAGTTGGGCGACTGTTTTTCAAGTATCTGAATATCAGGAGAATCTTTCCCATAGCATAAAGTAAACCCGCCATCTCCTTCCACAGGAAATACGTGTACTGAGTTCAAAAGGGTCATTGCCTCAATAAACAGACCTTTAGATCTATTATATCCGACAATTCCGGAAAGCAGATTTATATTATAGCCGTCGTTTTTACTTATATGATATGAGTTCAATTTGAGCATTGCCGAACTCGTACTGTCTTTTCCCGCTGTATCGCAAACTGAACGTTCCAGATAGGTACCCTTTTTAGTCATACGCTTCAGAAAATAACGGGAATCATCAAGAGGAAGAGCTGAGAAAAGGCCTTTCTTATTTTTCAATTTCCACTCATTCAGTACGAGTTCTCCATTTTTTATTGATTCAGAAAGGTTTACTTCCATAAAACGGTCCGAATCATCATCTACAAACCTCATCTTATATACGCCAGATTCTTTACTGAGGCTCACATATGAAAGACTCAACGGATACAATAACTCCATAGGACCGCGGCCTTTATTGAAAAAGCCTCCTAAGCTATCCAAAGAGTATCTATCATATATCTGAACCAACGGCTCAGAACCTGAGACTGAAACCACTAGCAACGAATCAAAATATCGGATTCCGTAAATACCCAACAAATCCAAATTCATCTCTTTTGGCTTAATATCAGAAAGGGATATTTTATAGAAATCGGACTTGTCCACCTTTCTGAGGTCATCAAGAGATGGGAAATTAGGCGTACTGCAACTTGCCATCAACGACACTACTGCCACGATAGTGAAAATCAGTTTATTTCTTATCATCGGTATCTACTGATTATTTTGTCATCAATCCAACTTAAAGCGATAAACTTTAAGAAGTCCTTCCTCTCCATCAATTACTTGCGAGTAATAGTACGGAGCGATATAGCCTACAACTTTAAAGTCCTTAGGGACGTTGCAGTCAGCTATCAACTTCCCGTCTTTGTATACC
>CAVKAQ010000012.1:0-48110 GCA_963654225.1 Butyricicoccaceae bacterium
CTCAGATACGGTGCTCAGCAATTCCTTTGCTTTCACAAGGTCCTGAGACTTGTCAACATACACGGCATACCATCTGTCGAGTCCGGCTGCCTTGGTCTCAGCCTCGTGTCTCTTGTCTGCAGGGAAGACCCTTTCGAGCCCTTTCACCTGAATCTGGTCAAAGATGTCATCCACCGACTGAATGCCGGAAGTTGGAGCCTCCGAAGATTTGGTCCTAACATATTTAGACACGGCATCCTCAACTGAAGGCAACGCCGATGACGTGAATTTGACGATGATGACGCCGTCCTCGATTTCGTCAACATTGACAACCGTCGTTTTCGATCCGTCGGTATCAATTTTTGTCAATGACTCCGCAGTGCAGGAAACCAACGCCGCAGTAATGAGTCCCGAAATAAATATCTTATTGATGTTCATAATATTACTCTCTATTTATCATTATCTGCTCAGCCCCTTCATTATGAATGAAGAATTGCCGGACTGATTGTCGGCTGCTTTTACGCTGACACTTGCCCGTCTTGCTTCCGGAGATGTCGCCGGATACAGCTGGCGTGCGCAATTGGCAGAGCGGCCCACAAAACGAGGAAGTTTTGTAGAGTATGTCTTCGCAGGCAATTCAACATAATTGTCAGGAGCAATGCTTGAAGCGATTGATTTCTTGAAGTTTGAGATATTGCTTACAGCCGCCTCAGGAAGTCCGCCCATATCCTTGGCAGGATCTACGAGCAAGATATCTGAATACAGGCAGTAATCGGTATCTGTGTCAAAGTACAGATAATCCATCGTATATAGACTGCCGTCTATGTAGAAGTCCGGAGCGGCAACACCGCAGATATATCCGTCAGCGACCTCGCCGAAATACATTCCGAATGCAGAGATGACGTACTGCATAGCCTCTTTGGCGATGAAACCTGAATTTACTGTGTAGCCATCTTCCGTTGTTCCTACAGCGACATTGTAATTGCAGTAAAGTGCAAATGCTCCTTTTTCTCCTGCAAACTCTGATGAATTAGGCATATAGGCTCCCAACATTTCTCCGCCTTCAGAGAACTTAAATTCGCAGAGGCCGTCTATAACAATGTAGTCATAGCCTTCTTCATCTGACTCATAATCGGATATCTTGACTGTGCCGATTTTCCTGCGGACACGCTTCTTATCTTTGTATGAGATTGCGTAGTAGTTCCACTCTGTAGAGGTAAGCTCATCTTTAGATGGCTGATCTTCAGTAAAATTCGAGTATTCATACGTTTCCTTGCCCGGATTCTTGACTCCTGTGGTCTTGTATGTGGCAGTGGTCAGAGAAGTTGTATAGCCGTTGTTCGCCTTGATGACCATCGTGTACTCGGTATCTCCGTTAAGGTCCTGAATCATAGAACTGAAGCCTGTGCCGTTAACTGACTCGAGCTGACTGGATGTGAATGCCGCGCCGGAATCTTCCAGAACTTTATCCAAATCCTTGCCCTCCAGATAAGAACTCTTGTAGAAGCCATAGATGAGAGACTCGATGTCTTCTCCGTAAGCGTAGAATTTGGCTGAGTTGTCAGAGTTTATACCCTGTGCTCCATACTCGTTGGTAGCCTCAAGACCATAGTTCAGCACGACAGGAACCTCCTCGCCTCTGGCAATGTAACCGAAGGTGATGGAAACATAATCCTGCATTGACCCTTCCTTGTTGTAGATACATCCGATAAATGTGTATTTACCTGTTTTCTTGCAGTCAAGATGCAACGTCGAAGTTTTCTCGATTGTACCGTCAAAATTCTTGTTCAGGTCAAGGTCCTGAGCCTGAAGACTGGTTTCACCACTGTCAAGAGCACCCTCAAAAATCGCATATCCGACTTTCGCGACGTCTGAAGACAATGTCGCGGTAACATCCACATAGCCGTCATTTGATTCAGACTTGGACAACGTGACGGTGTAATCAGGTACAGTCACTCCCGGCATCAGAATACGGGTGAACCCGTTGCTGTTGGTGTATCCGTAACCGCTTATGGAAGAGATTGTTATCAATATACCCTGTGTAGGGAATTCAATGACGCCGTCTTTAAGAGTACCGTACTGGGCAGCGCTCTCGTCCAATGAGAAATTCTCAGGGACATAAGAGCCGAATGACACCTCTCCGTCACTGGAGTTGAATGTTATTCCGGCTGTCTGAAGCGGCAGATAGACTTTGTCTGGATTCCTTGCGTCCACAGTTGTCCAGACATCCTTGTTCTCCGCAAAGGCATATCCGCCTCCTGTGAAAGCGTCTATGAACTTGCTTCCGCCGTAAACCTTCATTCTGTAAAAGCCCGGCTCATCCTGGCGCTCATAAATCTCGACGTCAAGTTCCGGCGTAGGATTGAATGAGCTGATGCTCAAACTGTAAAGTCCTCCGATGATGTCATCGCGCCATTTACCTTTCGTCTCGCCTGCAGGTCCTTTTACAAGTTCCCATCCGGCACGTACGACTGAGAATGTCAGGCTTGTGGCACGAGGTCCATATACATAGACATAATCAGGGTCGGTCACATTTATTGTACAAGTGTATTTCGTACCGATTTCCGCTTTCGGGAATTTTACGGTGAATGTAGTTTCGGATTTGCCCGGAGTAAATGCTATAGGTGAAATCTCGAACACGTCCGGATCGCTTGCTTCTATGGTCACCGGAACTATTATCGCGTCATCAGTACGTTTTCTGCATACCGTGTACGTTACTTTTGTCTCCGCTTTCGGATCAATTTCTACCGTTGTCGAAGTAGTCTGCTCAGGGAAATATACACCGTAATTGTCCGGATTTTCAGCTTCTCCGGGAGTGTATGACGCCTTTTCAGAGCAACCAGTCAATGATGCCGCAACAAGAGCGGCTACCATAATATGCTTAAATTTTTTCATTGCATTAATTGTCTTGATTCGATTGCCGATTATTATTTCCATAGAGGAACTTTCTCTGACGGATCAGGATTGTTGTGACCTGATATGGCAGGATTGTTCTGCACCTCAGTACGTCCGATCACGAAGTTCCAGTAAGGTGCGCGACCTTCGCAGTTGAGTCTGTATGATGCCGGAGCATTGGTTCCGGTATAACCTCTCTTGGAAGAAATGTTCAGACGCTTCATGTCGAACATCACGATACCCTCGCCCCAGAACTCGACACGTTTCTGAAGAATAAGCTCATTCAGGAAATTGGTCAGGGTAGAAGACTTGGATTTGCAGTCGTACTTGACGTTGTCGGTCATTCTGTAATTGTTCATAAAGCTGTTGAGCAATGAAATGCCGTCGCTCAGATTAGCGTGCGCTTTTGCCTCAGCCTCAATGAAATACATTTCCTCAACACGCATCATACAGTGGTCTGCGGCACCTCCGGTAGTATAATCCTCGTACGCACCCTGGGCAGGACGGAATTTGATGTTGCTGTAGTCCTCCAAGCCGGCAAGGTATGTCGTCCCGTCTTTGCGGCAGCTCTGATATTCATAAGCATTTCTGTTTGGCGAGAGCCAGGAATGTTTACGGAAATCGTAGTTGTTGATGCTGTTGAAGAGATTTTTGTTGATTCCTCTGCAGGCATCGTTACCGTAGGCACTCCACGCATTTTCCGTGCTCATATGAGCCGTGAAGCACATAAGGTTCACGACGCTCTCGCTAGGAAGAGCCAAGCCCCAGATCCAAGCGTTGTTGGAATTGGCGTTGTTGAATCCGTTTGTCGGGTCCTCCCACTGATCCTGTGTCAGAGGAGTGCATCCGCTGGTCTCGATTGCCTTGCGCGCATAAGTTGCGGCAGAAGCATAAGCTTTCTTTGCACTTTCGCTGTCGTTGTCATCGTCAAATGCAGTTCCGCGCTCAAGATAAGCACGTGCCTTCATTCCATAGACGAACGCCAGACTGAGAGTGTATTTGTCATCTGGCGAGAATGTCGAGAGCAGAGTCTCAGCGTTCTCAAGGTCCGGGAAAATCACGGTGTCATAGATATCTGACACTTTCGCTCTCGGATTGTTCTTTGCCTGAGCCTCAGTTGTTTCCGGAAGCACGATAGGAACTCCCAGTCCTATGACATCTTCACCTTCGGTGTAATTGTTTCTCTTGAATTCGTAGAGACGTACAAGGTCGAAATAGAACATCGCCCTGTAAGTGTAAGCGAATCCGAGATATTGTTTCTCAGTGCTTCCCAATGTGGAGAAATCAGTCGTGCCGATTCTCTTTATCACATTGTTGGCAGTCATAATCCAAGTATAGTAGTTATTCCACGGCAATGCGCCTACGGCATATTCAGTACCCAGAGAGACATTGCTGCCCCACTGCATAAACCAGTCATAACCGGTATTTCCGAGAACCACGAGGTCGCCGGTCATAGAATCTGTCGCAATGTGCAATGCAGGATAAGCGAAATCCCAAGGCAGACCGTAGCCTGTCGAGCCTGCCTGTACAAGAGCCGCAGGAATACCTTGTATCAATGTTTCCAGCGTAACCTGTTTCTCAGTCGCGCCGGACGTCAGTTGGGCCTCTTTGATGCAGCTCGTAGCAGAAAGAGCCATCAGAACTGATACCGCAGATATTTTCAATATGTTTTTCATTCTTTTTTGCATTTAAGACATTAGAACTGGATGCTTACACCGCCGGATATTGTCCTTACCGGAGAATATCCTGCCTGCGTAGTAGCTCCTGAATATGAATATCTCGGGTCAAAGCCCTTTCTTACCGACCAGTACCATACATTCTCGCAAGACACATAGAAACGGAGCTTAGAGATGTACATTTTTTCTGTAACTCTGGCCGGAAGCGTATATCCGAAGTTTATGGTCTGCAGATTCAGATAGCTTGAATTTGTCAGGAATCTGTCTGATGTCGCGTTCTGATTCTGGTCCTCATACTGCAGACGAGGAATGTTGGATGAGGTGTTGTCCTTGCTCCAGGCCTTGAGAATATCTTTGTGCCAGTTCATACCGGTAGATTTGTTGGCAGGAGAGTACATCGCCTCAGCATAACCGGAGTCGTAAGCCTTACCGCCTATCTGATAGTTGAACGCTATGCTGAAATCGAATCCGTAGAAGCTCAAGTCTGTTCCGAATCCTCCGTAGAGGTCTGGAATAGGATTTCCGCAGATATAATCCGAAGCGCTGGTGTAATCCTCAGTTTTAGTGCGGGTTACCTTTCCGTTCTCGTCAGTTTCATCCATATACCACATAGATTTTCCGGTTTCGGAAACTCCGGCGTATTTCTTCATATAGAATGTGTACATAGGAAGACCCTCGCCATAGAATGTGGAGCCGCTGACAAATCCGGAATATCCCTCGACCTGCTTAGTCTTGCGCTCTGTAGGAAGCATCGTAATCTTGTTGCTCAAGTGGGTGAGATTCAAGTTGACGCTCCACTGGAAGTTTTCCTTCATTATCGGAGTGTAATTCAACTCAAGTTCGAAACCGCTGTTCCTCATATCGCCGACATTGGCATAATATGAAGAATAACCCATTGACGGAGCGACAGGGAATGAAAGCAGCATATCCGTGGTGCTTCTGATGAAGTACTCGGCACCTCCTGAAAGCTTGCCTCTCCAGAAGCCGAATTCCACACCGGCGTTGAAGTTGGTGTTGGTCTCCCAAGTAATCTTGTCAGAACCCTTGGCATTGAACACCGTGGAAACATTTCCATTTGAGTTTTCAATGGTGTAGGTATCCAGATAACGGAAATTTCCGATGTTGTCATTACCCTGGGAACCGATGGAAGCCTTTACTTTGAGAATATCAATCCAGTCATAAGTCTTGCTCATAAAGTTCTCGCGGTTGAGAACCCACGCTCCACCGACTGACCAGAAGTTACCCCAACGGTGAGAAGGATGGAATCGCGAAGAAGCATCACGACGGAAAGATGCAGACACAAAGTACTTATTGTCAAGGTCATACATCGCACGTGCGAAATATCCCTCATTGAAATATTCGCTTCTGTAGGAATTTGCACTCTGGGAATCGACTATCGCACCTGCAAGTTCGTCATTATCCTGCGTGAGCATATTGCTCTTGGTGGCGGAAAGCGTATAATATTTATACTGATATGACTCGTGACCCAGCATCACATTGATGTTGTGCCTGTCAAGCGATTTCGTATAATTGAGAATCTGCTGGAGGTTCACCTCAAAGGACCTCACGTGGCCCTTGGAAACCATACCCTTCTGACTTGCGAACTGACCGTACCAAGGGTTCTTGGTCGCCGTTGATCTGGTCTCGTCGAGAGAGACACCGGCGTTGAATGTAAATTTGAAGTCTTTGAGGAATGTCACTTCACCGTAGCTTGTGCCGTTGAAGGCATTTCCTTCCACATAACTCTTGTTTAGACGAGTTTCTGAAAGCGCGTTGCTGTTAGGGAACAGAGCCCTTGTCATTCCGGCATTGGAACCCTCGCCGAAGTCATATCTCTGGTTGCCCTGCTCGTCAACGAGAATGTTGCCGTCTCCGTCTCTGATGAAAAGAGGATAGATAGGGCCGACAGTAGTCGTATATGCGAACACGTTTCCTGAAGAGCCGCTCTCTCCGGAGTCTGAGATACTGTTGTATTTGAAGTTGGAGTATCCTGCATTGGCACCGAAACGAAGCCAGGATTTAGCCTGGTAGTCCAGTTTCACACGAGCTGTATAACGCTGCATATCAGAGTTATATACAATACCCTGATTATCGAGATATCCGAATGAAGCATAAGCCGACAGCTTGTCGCTGGAACCTGAAATGCTGGCGTTGTACTCCTGACGGAGTGAATGGCGATATGCCGCATCTGTCCAGTTATCCGGCTGAATGTAATATTCTTTACCTTTATATACTATCCTTCTGCCAAGTGTGGCGGCCGGATTGACTTTGCCGTTGATACCGATGAACTCCTGTCCTGAAGGAACGTTATATACCTGATAACCAAGACCTCCGTCATTCACAGAGCCTGCAACGACCTCATTCGCCTTGATGTGAGCGGCACTGGCCGTCATTCCTCCGTCATTGACATAGTAGTTGTACAATGCGGTGTAATGAGTTTCATAGAACTGAGCAGGATCGGTAATATAATCATAATCCCTTACGGCTCTTGAGTTTACGCCCCATTTTGCGTCAACGTTTACGACTGCGTCTTTGGATTTGGCCTTCTTGGTGGTGATCATCACGACGCCGTTTGCACCTCTCGCGCCGTAAAGCGCATTGGAAGCGGCATCCTTGAGGACAGTCATCGACTCGATATCGCTCGGGTTAAGGTTGCTCAGGTCGCCTGAATACGGCATACCGTCGACAATCCAGAGCGGATCATTTCCAGCATTCAATGAACTGAATCCTCGGATTCGGATGGACGGGCTTGAACCCGGCTGACCTGAAGTGTTTGTCAGCTGGACACCCGCAACCTTTCCCGCAAGGGATTGAGCCACATTGGACTGCTGAGTTTTTGCAATGTCGTCAGACTTGAGCACTGTGGCGGAACCGGTGTAGGCATCTTTCTTCGCCGTACCGAAAGCCACCACGATCGTTCCTTCCAAGGCCTCGGAATCTTCCTTCAAGGACACGTCAATCTTTGTCTTGCCCTCGACAGGAACTACCGCAGTCTGGAAACCGATAGCTGAAATTTGAAGAATTGCACGGGACGGCACAGAGAATGTGTAATTACCGTCCACATCGGAAAAGGTACCGTCTTTTGTACCTTCAACCATAATTGACGCGCCAACGACCGGTTCTCCGTTCGAGTCAGTCACCTTTCCTGAGACCTTTACGTTCTGCGCGTGGATTGCCGTAGCAAATCCAACTGCAACCAATAGCGTTGCAAACAGTTTTCGTATCATATTTGTTAATCTGATATGTTCGCTTGCTCTTTTCCTCAGCAGCCGCCGAAAGACATAATAGCAAAGCAATCTTGCAAATATATCTATAATTATTGTATTTTCATACAGTTACGAGTCATATATGTACAGTGTTCAGGTAGTTTAATCGTTTTATTATCAGCAAGTAACAGAAGCCTCGCCATCGGGCTGAAACTTATATATTTCAATCGAATGTTTATTCAGAGATAACGTTTCGAAAGCTATCCGGATTCTATCCTATAAATTTTGGCCGGATTTCGAGGAAATGCTTAAGATTTCACCTTCAGACACTTTGGGCTGTTTCGGATTATATCATACGGAAGTTTAGATTCTTTTTCAGCAACAACTTCTTATCTTTGGGAAAAACATCCCAGATTATGAGAAAAGTCATATCCGTATCAGTAATCTTATTGTTTTCAGCAATGTCCTGTTTTGGGAACAACCCGTTGAGCAGACTTCAGAGCAGGTTTGTCGATTTGAGGTTCGGAATGTTCATACATTTCAATATGCCGACATATACCGACGAAGACTGGCCGGACCCGGACGCGTCGCCGTCATTGTTCTATCCGGAAAAACTGGATTGTCACCAATGGGTCGCTGCAGCAAAATCCGCAGGAATGACTTACGGATGCTTGACTACAAAGCACCATAGCGGATTCTGCATCTGGAACACTTCAACGACAGATTATTCAGTGATGAGCAGTCCCCTCAAGCGCGATGTGGTGAAAGAATTTACGGACGCATTCCGTGAAGAAGGTCTGGACGTTATGCTCTATTTCTCTATTCTGGACACCCACGCGCACCTCAGACCGGGATGGATAACTCCGGAGCATAAAGAAATGGTCAAGAATCAATTGCGCGAACTCCTGACAAACTACGGAAGAATCACAGCAATCATCATCGACGGATGGGACGCCCCTTGGAGCAGAATTTCTTACGATGACATTCCGTTCGAAGAAATCTATACCTTGATAAAATCCATACAGCCGGATTGCCTGATAATGGACCTCAACGCCGCCAAATACCCCACAGACGCGCTGTTCTATACGGATATAAAATCTTATGAGCAGGGCGCAGGGCAGAAGATAGACAAGGCCGGAAACACCCTGCCGGCGTTGTCCTGCTACCCGATACAGAAGAACTGGTTTTGGAAAACCTCTTTTCCGAGCACTCCAGTAAAAGATGCTGCGATGCTTGTCAATGACAATATCGTCCCTATGGGAAAAGCCAACTGCAATTTCATTCTCAATGTGGCGCCAAATCGGGATGGGCTTATGGATGACAACGCCGTACAGGCTCTCAAGCAGATTGGTAAGTTATGGAAAAAGGCCGAACCGGGTGCGGCGGAAAATGCCGCCAAAGCCATCAACCCTGACTATGCGGTGAATGCCGAGCGCTTCAATGAAACACCCAGGCCTATAACTGCTTCCAATCTGGCAAAAGGATGCAGAGCGGAAAGTACCTGGAGTTACGATATGGAAATCTCCGATTTTGTCAACGACGATGACTTCACATCCGCTTGGGTGGCGAATGCCAAATTTGAGGGAGAGCCTTGGATAGAGGTATTTCTTGATAAAGAGCAGCCGGTCAATATGATTACTGTGACGGAAGAATTCGGTTCCGAAATACGCAAATACCGCATCAGCTATCGCCAGAACGGCAGTTGGAAAGCTCTCGCCACAATCCATTCAGAGTCTTCCTCCGACAACGCACCTGTCTGTGTCGTCGCCACGGAAGATGCGACAACAAGTGCCGCCGGCACAGTTGAGAGCAAAATTAAGTCTACGACACCCTCAACCATCACAAAGAACGGACGGGTATCCATCCTGCGATTTGGAGACACCTACGCCGATGCCATCCGCATCACCATTCTGGAATCGCGCAAGACAACAGCCCCGGACGGCGTTTACAACTCCGGTAGTACCGTGGCCATTTCCGAACTCGGAGTATATAGGGAGAGGTAGCGATCCGAGTATTCCCCTGCGCTTTTGAGTAAAGGACGCCAAATTCAGATTTTACGACTTTTCGGATTCAGTTTTTGCGCTTTTCAACACCTTACGGTAAATGTCATCAATCACCAGCCCGGAAAGTGTCATTCCGAAGATGGCGGTGATGTGCACGGTTGTGCCGTTGATTTGCGCTTTGGAGGAGCACCACTCGTGGTTCAGAAGGTCCGGGTCGCCAGGGCCGTTCTGAGCTTTAGGGCACATGCACTTTTCTGTACCGCAGGTGTGGCAATGTCCTCTGTTCGGCAGCACTTCATCATCATAGACACACAAGAATTTTCTAGAAGGAAAGGTCTTGGCTCTCTTCATCTTCTTACGCAGCGCGGCTCCGAGAGGGCATCCACGTACATTCCAAAATTCAGCCACACGGATTTTGAGAGGATCTGTCTTCAATGCGGCACCGAGAGAGCAGAAAAATTTGGCCTTGCTGGCAGTTGCCCGCAATATCAGCAAGGCCTTATCTTTCAAGGAATCTACAGCGTCTATGACATAATCATAACTGTCAAGGTCGAATGAATCAGCAGTGTCTTCGCAATAGATCGACTGAATGGCGTCAATTTCGGCTTTCGGATTGATTTCGAGAAGATGATTCTTCAGGGCATCGACTTTCACCTGGCCGACAGTCTTGGTCGTAGCCATAAGCTGCCTGTTGACATTGGTTATGCAGACTCTGTCTGAATCCACTATCGTAAGATGTGTGATTCCGCTTCTCACAAGGCCTTCCGCACACCAGCTGCCGACACCGCCGACGCCTAGAATAATCACCCGCGTCTTGGCCAGCACCTGCATAACATCATCGCCGAGAAGAAGTTCCGTTCGATTATAAATCGCCTTTTCAATGCCCGCTCTCTTCAACATAATTCTTCACCTTCTCTTTATCAATCCACTATACTGCACTCTTCGTCAGTCTTTCTTTGTTGCTTTGCTTCTACCTATTATCTGGAGATTCGGGCAGTCCAGCCGCCGCCTGGAGCAAGATGAACATTTATCTTGCGGTCAGCAGGGACAGTCAATACCTCGTGTTTGAAATCCCTGGCAGCGCGGTCCGCGTTGATACCATCCTTGAAAATCTCCATTGTCCAGTCACCCTCGCCGAGGAAGCCCAAGTCAATTTCAAGATCTCTTGCGTCCCATCCTGTCAACGAACCTACATACCACACGTCACCGCTTCTGCGGGCAAGTGTAATGTACTTGCCGACTTCTCCATTCACGGCGCGGCTCTCATCCCAAATGCTAGGACATTCGGATATATATTTGGTGCACAACGGCTCACGCATATAGTTTGAAGGAGAATCGCAAAGCATATTCACCGGAGAGTCGAAGACAACATACTCCGCAAGCTGATGACAACGCGTTCCCTGGCTCATACCCTCAGTATTGACTGGCCTGAAGTTATCTTTCGTAGCGTTGCGCATTGCACCTTGAGTATAATCCATTGGACCTGCAGCCATACGGATATAAGGAACCGTCACATCGTATGTAACCTGGTCCGCCTTACCCCATTTCAACTGTTCAAGGCCATACACGCCCTCATAATTGACAACGTTCGGATATGTTCTGCTGAGTCCTGTCGGCTTGTATGTTCCGTGGAAATCCACCATCAGATGATATTTCGCGGCAGTCTCTGCAGCACGCCTGTGAAAATCAACCATCAACTGGTCATCCCTGTCCATAAAGTCTATCTTGAATCCCTTTATCCCCATCTTGGAATAATGCTCGCAGACATTCTCCATATCTCTGTCGAACGCATAATATCCGGCCCAGAGAATCAGACCGATTCCGCGCTCCTGCGCGTACTGCGCCAACATAGGCAAATCAATCTCCGGAATCACCTGCAACAAATCAGCCTTGAGATTTACAGCCCAGCCCTCATCCAGAATCACATACTGAAGTCCGTGAGATGCCGCGAAATCAATGTAGTATTTGTATGTGTCATTGTTTATACCGGCACGGAAATCCACGTCATAGACGTTCCAGTCGTTCCACCAGTCCCAGGCAACCTTTCCGGGACGCACCCAACTGTAATCAACGGACGCATCCTGAGGAGTAGCAAGTTTCCAGACCATATCATTCACTGCAAGTTCAGCATCCTGATTTGTGACCATAATGATTCTCCACGGGAACGTGGCCTGACCGGAAGCCTTTGCAATGAAATCCTCTCTTGACTGAACTTCACCCTGAAGCATATTGTGACCGCCCTGCTTAATCTCCTTCGGATACCCCGCAAATCTTGCCGTCAACTTCGGAGTTGAACCTTCGTTATAGAAATACATTCCCGGATAATTCATCAGATCCGCCTCAGTAATAAGCACTTTGACGCCATTGTCCGCAGCTACCGCAATCGGAGCAAATGCCATTTTCTCTTTATTCCACTGCGAAAGCGGATTAATCGTATAGAGACTCTCGAACGACTGATAGAATTGCTCGTCCAGTTTCAGGTCGTCACGATGAATATATGGTATAAACGCGTCCCAATCCTTGTCGAACGCGAATTCAGCCTGCTCGCTCACGACATTGAAGTCCCCTTTCAGATTGCTTTTGAATCTGTATGCAACACCTTCGTCATAGGCGCGGAAAATCAACGAAAACTCTTTGAAGACGAGCGTCATCTCATTGAAATTATCACGCACTTCGGCCTTTTTGTACATAACAGTCGGCAATGTCTCATCCACAGTTCTGCGTACCACTTTCCTGACTTTGTCGTTCTGACCGAAAACAACTCCGTCAGACAATTTCATCGAAATTTCGGAAGGAGCTATTAGTTGTTGAGTGTCGGTGGCCACGGTATAGGAAATACTTGTGCCTACCACAACTGAAGCACACAGATGTCCGTCAGGAGATTTCACCTGAAAAGACCCGTCGTTGGCAAAAGCGACCATAGCGGTCATAAATCCCGCTGAAACGGAAGCCAATAAAGTTTTGAATGTCATAATCCAGTGTTTTTAGTTGTTATAATCTTTTATTATCATATACCTAATTCTTTCTTCATATCCCTCAACAAATCAAACGCCTGCATCGGAGTCATATTGTTAAGGTCAGCCGCATTCAAAGTATCTCTGATAGAGGACAATGTGGGGTCATCCAGCTGGAATAGAGACAACTGTATCGACCCATCGCTTTCAACCCTACCCTCTTTCGTGTTATAAGGCTTGATTATCTTTCCGCAAGACTCAGTCGAAGGTTTGCTTATCATATTTGCATCTCCGGACTCCAGCGCCGACAATGTCTTCTCCGCAGATTCGAGAACTTCTTTTGGCATTCCGGCCATTCGCGCGACGTGAATACCGAAGCTGTGGGCGGCTCCGCCTTCCCGGAGTTTGCGCAGGAAAAGGACTTCTTTGCCGACCTCCTTCACTGCGACGTGGAAATTCTTTACTCGCGGATATATCGACTCGAGGTCATTCAATTCGTGATAGTGGGTCGCAAACAATGTCTTCGCCCCTTTTCCATATTCGTGGATATATTCCACGATAGCCCTGGCAATCGACATTCCGTCATAAGTGGATGTACCTCTGCCTATCTCGTCGAGAAGCACGAGAGACCTTTCAGAAAGATTATGCAGAATCATTGAGGTCTCCAGCATCTCAACCATAAACGTGGATTCTCCCCTGGAAATATTGTCCGACGCACCCACTCGGGTGAAAAGTTTGTCGAAATATCCCAGTTTAGCCGAACTTGCGGGCACGAATGAACCGATCTGAGCCATCAGCACTATCAGGGCAGTCTGTCTCAACAACGCTGACTTTCCTGACATATTCGGACCTGTGAGAATGATAATCTGCTGCTTATTTCTGTCGAGATAAATGTCGTTGGGGACATATTCCTCACCGGGCTTCATCAAAGTCTCTATGACAGGATGCCTTCCGTCTTTAATCTCAAGCGAAAGCCCCTTGTTCACCTCCGGACGGCAATATTTATTTTCAATCGCGAGTTCCGCGAATCCGGCCAGGACGTCAATCTTGGCGATGATATTTGAATTCGACTGGATAACCCTGATCGCCGACTGAATTTTCAATATCAATGAATTGAATATGGAAGTCTCCAGCGCATAGATTTTGTCCTCTGCTGAGAGAATCTGCTCCTCATATTCTTTAAGTTCCTGGGTTATATACCTTTCAGCGTTGACCAACGTCTGCTTTCGGATCCAGTCTTCCGGAACTTTGTCTTTATGGGTATTCCTGACCTCGATATAATATCCGAAAACATTGTTGTAACTTATTTTCAGCGAAGAAATCCCGGTACGCTCAGTTTCGCGCTGCTGCATCTGAAGCAGATAATCCTTGCCTCCGCGTGAAATCTCCCTCAACCGGTCAAGTTCCTCGTTCACTCCTTTCGCAATCACGTCGCCCTTGCCTATCGCGGCCGCTACGTCCTGCGCCAACGTGCCTGATATTTCCCCATAAAGTTCCGCGCAGCCGTCGATTGAACGCACCAGAGCCGTCAGAGCATCACAGCCTCCATCCAGACAAAGCTTCTGTATAGGCTCCAACTGGGACAAGCCCCTGCCAAGCTGCTGCACTTCGCGAGGAGAGATTTTCCCTGTCGCCACCCTCGACACCATTCTGTCCAAGTCTCCGATGTTGCTTATATGACATTGCACCTTTTCCAGGACATCGCTATGCTGAATAAACCATTCTACAATATCGAAACGGCCGTTCAATTCTTTCAAATCCATCGAAGGCATCGCCAGCCAACTACGCAATAGTCTGGAACCCATAGGCGAACAGCATTTGTCGATGACATTCACCAGCGACACGCCCTCACCTCCTGCGGAAGCGTAGAAAACTTCCAGATTCCTAAGCGTGAATCTGTCCATCCACACGAACTTGTCGCCGTCTATTCTGGAAATGGAGCATATATTTGCCAGTCCGGCGTGCTGAGTCTGTTCAAGATAAACAATCAAAGCACCTGCCGAGCACACCCCAAGCGGATAATTGTCAATTGCATATCCCTTGAGCGACTCAACCCTGAACTGCTTTTTCAGTTTTTCAACGGCAGAATCGAAAACAAATGCCCACTCATCCAGTGTGGATACATAAAGATTGTCTCCGTACAGACTTTTTGTCTTGCTCTCGTAACCTCTCTGAACGACAATTTCCTTCGGAGATAACGAAGCTATCAATGTCCCTATATATTCTTCACTTCCCTGAGCCACCTGAAAAGTGCCGGTGGAAACATCCAGGAATGCGACTCCGCACTGCTCCTTTGAAAAAGTAAGCCCCGCAAGAAAATTATGTTCTTTCTGCTCCAGCATATTCTCGCCGAAAGCAATGCCGGGGGTGACCATCTCTGTCACACCGCGCTTCACCAACGCTTTTCCGTTGACAAGTTTCGGATCCTCAAGCTGATCGCAGACCGCCACTTTATATCCGGCACGAATAAGACGGGTAAGATATTGTTCTATAGCGTGATGCGGAAACCCCGCCATCGCCACGGGGCCTTTGTCGCCATTAGAGCGCTTGGTCTGCACGAGCCCGAGAACCTTGCTCGTGAGCACCGCATCATCGGAATATGTTTCATAGAAATCTCCAACCCTATAAAGCAGTATAGCCTCAGGATGCTGAGCCTTTACCGAGAAATAGTGTTTGAGCAACGGAGTATCTTCCGTCTGTTTTTTTGCCATAATCAGAAGCTGTTTTGAATAATTCCTCTTCCCGCCCTCATCAGCTTTAAGGAATATGTCAGATTCGTCGCCGTCAATTCAATCATTCGAGGTCAAACAACGAATGTCAACAAAGATAATGAAAGCCAAGAGAAAAATTATAATTAAATTTACGCGATTTAGACTATGAAAAGCAGTCGGAAAGACTGAATGTTTCCATAATAGATATCGTACTGCAGCAGTGAAGAAGGTCCTGATCATAACATATTATTGGCCACCGACAGGAGGTTCCGGAGTCCAGAGATGGGTCAAATTCAGCAAATACCTGCCGTCATTCGGGTGGCAGCCAGTTGTCTATACGCCGGAGAACCCTGAAATGACAAGCGTTGACAGGAGTATTGAAAACGACATTCCGAAGGAAGCTGTAGTCATAAAACGGCACATAACCGAATTCTACTCTCTATATCGCAAGTTTATCGGCAAGAAAGACGCTTCCGCGCAGGAGGTAAACCCGATAAACAGCCAGGAAAAGACATTCAAGCAGAAACTTATGCTCTTCCTGAGAGGAAATTTGTTTATTCCAGACCCGCGCATCACTTGGGTGAGACCCTCCGTCCGCTTCCTGAAGAAATATCTGAAAGAGCATCCCGTGGACATAATCGTCAGCACCGGACCACCGCAATCTATGCACCTTATTGCGCGCGCGCTGTCAAAGGCCACAGGGCTCCCTTGGATTGCAGATTTCCGTGATCCGTGGACAAAGATGTTCTATTTCAAGCATCTTCACCTCTGCAAATTGGCGGAAATGAAGCATATCCGCCTTGAAAAGCAGGTCCTGGACGACGCCACAAGGATAGTCGCAGTTTCACCTCTCGTCCAGGAAGATTTCCAGCTGATGACAGACACGCCTGTAGAGCTGATTACCAATGGATTCGACGACGACGATTTCGAGCAGGTCGTAGAGCAGGACGGATATTTCAATGTAACTCACACTGGATTGTTCGCAGCTGACGGCAACCCGGACATATTATGGCAGGCACTGGCCGAAAAATGCAGAAATGACAAGGAATTCGAGAGACTGCTGCGCATCCGGCTCGTCGGCAAAACGGACAGCGAGATCATAACGTCAATAAACGAGGCAGAGCTCGGCAGCCATCTTGTAAATCTTGGGTATCAGGAACATAGCAATGCTGTAAGGGAGCAGAAGAACGCCTCTCTGCTGATATTGCCTCTGCGTAAAGAGCCGGAATATAAGGCGACACTCCCGGGCAAACTGTTTGAATATCTTGCATCTATGAATCCGATTCTCGGCATCGGGCAGACTGACGGCGCAATGGCGCGTATTGTCAATCAGACGGGAGCAGGAGTAGTGTTCGACTGGGATGACAGAGAATCCATATCCGCTTTCATAAATCTGTGCTGGAACAAATTCAATTCAGTTGACTTGAAAGCAGATTCCGAGGCAGAGCTCGACAGCCTGCAGGACGATGAAGCAAAGAAGGATGCGATACGCCAGTTCTCACGAAAATCCCTTACCGAGCGAATGGCCAAGCTTTTTGACTCGTTGACAGAATAGCAATCGGTGGACAGCACAGCCGATTTTATTCACCGCGTTCCATTCGTGGTCGATTTCGTGGACAAAACGGCGGTTTTCACCACCGAATTTTAGCAGCCCTTCTTGAAAAAGATTTCCCCGCCAGCGGAGAGAAGGATGAGCAGAATGAGCAATATCGACGATGCCCTGGAGATATTGGAACTTATCCTATACGACTCCGGAGCAAAGCGCATCACAATGTCGTGTTCACCGGCAGGAAGAACGGCACCCCTGAGAGTCCAGTCCGCACGGAAAAGACTCAATTCCTCTCCGGAATCAGTTTTGAGCGTCCATCCGTCAGGATAATATATCTCACTGAATACTACGGCCCTGCCACTCGAAGTCTTGTAATGATATTTGAGCTCGTTAGGGGCATAAGCCGTAAGAAATACCGTATCGGAAACCGAAGCGATAACATCATCAAATGATTTTTTGTCAGCCTGAGTCGAGGATATGGCGTCAGCAGCCCATTTGAAATCAGGGCCGATAACTGCAGTCGTATGCAGATCAATCTTGCCCAGCATAGCAATCTCCTCATTGGCGGTTGAAGCCTGTGCCGCAGAATCCACGAACCAGGCATTGCCCATCGCATTAGGATTGAACACCGGTGCGCTGTTCCCGTCAAGAATCACATATTTGTCATTAAGCATCGACAACACCGGCACGCGAGGGAATGAACTCATCAGCGCTTCCATTGTTCCAGCAGAATTGACGGCCTTTATCACTGAATTGATTTCATCAGTCAAATGATTGTCTATCAAATCCTGATACCGCTGCATCTTGACAGGGCTATAGCCTCCGATATTCTTGTGCCAATAGCTTGGATGAGAATCGTTGAACACGTTTACAGTGAGATCCAGAACTCTGTAATCCAACGCCGGATCAGTCAGAATCTGCTTATCCACAGGTCTTGCGGCAAACTGGCCGTTGAAATTCTTTGGAGTCGTGAAATGGTCTGCATTGAGATACCTCTTGCCAACAGAGAACATATTAAGTATTACAAGCACAGATACCGCCACTGCGGCAACTCTGCCGTATTTCGACACATCTTCGGACGAGGATTTTTCCTTCTTCGCATAGTACCAGCGGATAATTCCCCAGACAAACACTATCAGAAGGGCTGATATGATTGCGTCGTGCCTCAACAGCTGGACTCTGTCCTGCTGCAATGCGGCCACGAGTTCAGGGTGCATCTGCGAGTCTGAATCAGCGGAGAAATCGCCGGCCACATCTGGGAAGAGCCATAACAGAAGACAAAAACCCGCAGTGCAAATCAATGCAGCAAGACCAGGTTTTTTGAATTGTTCCAAAGTAAACTCTCCTTTGAGAATCTTGTCCAGGACAACGAATCCGAGCATCGGAAGGGTGAGCTGAAGTGCAACAAGGGCCATCGACACAGTCCTGAACTTACTGTAGAACGGCATATAATTGTACCAGAACTCAGTAAAGGACATAAAATATTTACCGACGCCGAGGCATATCGCAATGACAGTGGCGACCAGAATCCACCATTTATCCTTTCCATTGCACAGGAACAGGCCCAGAAGGAACAGAAAAACAGTTATCGCTCCCATATACATAGGCCCTGCCGTGAACGGCTGAGGTCCCCAATACAGAGGAAGCGTCTTGGCCACTTCCTTGACATTCGACTGTCCGTATTGTTTCAGCAGTTTGACTGTGGCTGATTTTGAAGGATTGACAGCACCTGATGAAGAACCTCCGTTAAAGTCAGGCACCATCAGATTCGGCAGTTCTTTCCAACCGTACGACCACGCCGTAGCGTATTCAAGGTCAAGCCCTTTGGATTTTCCGGCATTGTCTGACGCATTGTCTGACGCGGAAAGTTCAGAGCCTCCGCGCATTGTCTGATGCGAATAACGGTACATCGGAATAAGTTTGTTGGCATTTGCGCCAATTCCGGCTATTCCGAGGAACAGCAGCAAAGCAGAAGCGATAAAGAAGCGGCCGACTTTACGTCTTCGTTCCCGGTTGAATATCAACCATATAAAGAGTCCTATGGCGTAGCAGAATATGATGATTGCCAAATAGTAAGAAATCTGGATATGATTGGCCTTTATCTGGAAGTTAAGAGCCATTCCGAACAGAGCCGCTCCAAGCACCGCAGACAGAAGCCATTTTCGCCCGTCGGCTTGCTCTTTATATAGATTCAGGGCAGTCCTATACGTAAAAATGACGGCTGCGAGCACCCACGGCATCCAGGCAATCGCCATCATCTTCGTGTTGTGTCCAACTTGGATTATCTGGAAATTATAGGAGCAGAATGCCACGGCAACGGCTCCGCCAACAGCCAGAAGCGCATTCACCCCCAGAGACAGCATCAGCAGGAACGCTCCGAGCAATGCAATGAAAAGATATGTCGCAGGGCGTTTTCCGATAAGGAATGCGTCATAGATTTTCTGAGTCCAGTCGCCTGCAGGATTGCCTGTAAGCATCGTTGTCGGCATTCCGCCGAACATCGAGTTTGTCCAGGCCGTCCGGTCATCGGGGTGGGCGGAGTTCCATTCGTTGGCTTCGTGTGCCATCCCGACATATCCCGATATGTCGCTCTGGTTTACAATTTTACCGCCGAGGACCTGAGGCACGAACCCATAGGCAAGCACCAGAAAGAATACAACTATCCCTGCATATTTCAGGGCCTGTTTCCACATCTTCTGCATCGCAACAATCATTTAGCTCCGCAAAGATAATGAAACCCTGAAGAAGAATAAACATCAGAAATCAAACACTTTATCACATTATCAGGCCGGAGATGAAGATGACGCCGATAACGACGGGGGCGATGTATTTTATAAGGAAATATATCAGCGGAAAACATTTCGCGTTGAATCCAAGCGTGCCGCCGTTGGTAAATTCATCATACACATCCTCACGTTTCATCTTCCATCCCACAAAAATGGCGAATACCATAGCTCCCGCCGCCATCAGGAAATTCGATGAAATCATATCCAGGAACGAGAACAAATTCTTGTCATACAGTGTGAAACCCTTCAGCGGCCCGAAAGACAGCGAACACAGACATCCGACAATCCATACTCCAAAGAAGATTATTATCGTCGCAGGCATCCTCCTGACATTCTTCTCCTCCACAAGATAAGCCACGCCAACCTCAAACAGAGAAACAGCGGAAGTCAACGCCGCGATAAGCACTGTAAGAAAGAACAGGATCGCCACCACGCCGCTCAAAATCGGAGACAATGTCGCCATCTTGTTGAATACATAAGGCAACGTCTCAAATATGAGTCCCGGACCGGACCCCGGAGCAATTCCGGCCGCAAATACAGCCGACATCACTGCAAAACCCGCCATAAGGGCAAACAGCAAGTCGAATCCAGCCGTGCCGAGTCCTGAAGTCAACAAATTTTCCTTTTTGTTCACGTATGAACTGTAAGTCAATATAGTCCCGACGCCTAGCGACAGAGAATAGAAAGACTGTCCCATCGCGGACGCGATACCGGCCCTGCTCAACCCTGCAAAATCAGGCTTCACCAGATATATGACGCCAGCCTTCGCTCCCGGCAATGTGAACGAATATATCATTATTATCAGAATCATCAGGAAGAGAACCGGCATCGAGAAATTGCTGAATTTCTCTATTCCACCTTTCACTCCCCCGACAATCACAAGAGCACACACAAGAAGAAATATGGTATGGCACGCCAAAGGCCACCAGGCTGAAGATATGAACGTGCCGAAAATCCCGTCAAGCTGAACATCCGGAGCGGTAAACCTGAATGCCAGAGACTTCCACAAGTATTCGATGGACCACCCACCGACAACACTGTAGTAAGAAAGTATAATAAGCGGCGTGAATACGGTAATCAGGCCCAACCATTTCCAATAAGACCCCGGAGCCAGTTTATCTATTGCGCCAAAAGTGTTGGAATGTGTTCTACGGCCGATTATGGATTCCGCAAGGAAAATAGGGATGGATAGGAACAGCGAAGCCAGAATATAAACGGCTATGAATGCGGCACCGCCATTTTCACCTACAAGATATGGGAAACGCCAAATGTTTCCAAGACCGATTGCAGAGCCGGACATCGCCATCACAACAGCAAACCGGCTTCCGAAATGCTCCCTGCTCTTTGTCATATTATTAAGTCTATTTGTAAGTTCAGAAGTTTCTCCGACAAAGATATAACAATACTTTGAATTTGTAAGTACAGTCAGCCTATAATTTTATGAAATTATAATATATTATATATCAACACATTATCCCACGAAAAAATTTTCAAAATTGAAGATATCGACACAAAAATTCCCGATTCATCAACCGATGATCGGGAATTTAGTTACAATATGTAAGTAAGACTCTACTTCCAAGGGTAAAAATTATGGGAATATTCATCCTTTTCTGCGGGCATAAACAGCAAAAGAATAAGTCAATCCGCTCTCCGAATCTGTTTCCGGCTCAGTTTCAGACACTTTCTCCCATTCGTCCGAATTTATCTCCGGGAAAAAGGCATCTGCATCAGTAATTTCAGTTTTAACGTGTGTTATATATAACCTGTCAGCCCTATCCAAAGTCCTCTCGTACGTTTTCGCACCGCCTATTATGAAACAAGCGTCAGGACTCTTTGGAGCGCCTTCATCAGAGAATCCACCGGCACTTCCTGCGACTGGATTCCGCAACGATACCGCTTTTTCAGCCTCAGCGAAAGCAGCCTCAACGTCAGGCACTTGAACCACTGATTCCGGAGCTTCGAACGGATGCTTGGTAATAACTATATTCTTACGACCCGGCAACGGCCTTCCTATTGACAGCCACGTCTTGTATCCCATAATCACAGGATATCCCGTCGTGGTCCTGCGGAAATATTTCATATCTGCAGATATATGCCAAAGCAGTTGATTGTCTCTTCCTATGGCAAGATTGTCCGACACCGCGGCTATTATATTCTTTTCCATTCGACTTATTCTACTCAAACCGATATTCCCGTCTACACAGCAACAGGAGCCTTGATTGCAGGCCAAGGGTCATAGCCTTCCAGAGTGAAATCCTCATATTTGAAGTCCAGAATATCCTTGACATCAGGATTCAACTTCATTACCGGCAATGCGCGCGGTTCCCTGGACAATTGCAAGTCAACTTGCTCAAAATGATTGAGATAAATATGAGTATCGCCTGTCGTATGTATGAATTCACCGGCTTCCAATCCGCACACCTGCGCAATCATCATTGTCAGAAGCGCGTAAGATGCTATATTGAAAGGCACGCCGAGAAAAGTATCCGCACTTCTCTGATAAAGCTGGCAGGAAAGTTTACCGTCAGCTACGTAAAACTGAAACAGACAGTGACAAGGAGGCAATGCCATCTTATCCACCTCGCCGGGATTCCACGCGGAAACCAGCATTCGTCTGGAATCAGGATTGTTCTTTATCTGATCTATGACCTGCATAAGCTGGTCAATCCGCTTTCCGTCAGGAGCAGGCCAACTTCTCCATTGATGTCCGTAAACAGGGCCAAGGTCACCATTCTCATCCGCCCATTCATCCCAAATCGACACACCGTGATCTTTCAGATATTTGATATTGGTATCGCCTGAGATGAACCAGAGCAACTCATATATGATTGATTTCAGATGGACTTTCTTCGTTGTCAGCAGCGGAAAACCTTTAGACAAATCGAAACGCATCTGATAACCGAATACGCTCTGCGTTCCGACTCCAGTTCTGTCGTGCTTTATCACTCCGTCCTGTCTGATATGCCGGAGCAAGTCAAGGTATTGCTTCATCTGATTCTATTTTCTTACAGAAAAAGCGAATATGATGGCCTGTTCAAACACCTCACCAGGTCTGAGCACCGTTGACGGGTAATCAGGTTCGTTAGGAGAATCAGGATAATGCTGACACTCAATCGCAACTGCGTCATAGTCGTGATAGATATGCCCGTTCTTTCCTGTCGGACAGCCCTCAAGCCAGTTTCCGGTGTATACCTGCACGCCAGGCTGTGTGGTAAGAACTTCCAATACTCTTCCGCTTTCCGCTGAATAAAGCTCAGCTGCAGTCTGAATCTGACCTGGCACATAGCCGTCTATCACAAAGCAGTTGTCGTAACCCTTGCCATACTCCAATGCAGGAAAATCTTTTTTTATCTCCTGGCCTAGAGGCTTAGGATTGACAAAATCCATAGGAGTGCCGGCAACGTCAGACGGCTCACCTGCAGGAATCAAGGTATCGTCTGTCGGCAGGAACTCAGAAGCGTTCAGTTTGAGAATATGATTCAGGACAGTGCCCGAGCCCTCTCCGTTCAGATTGAAATATGCGTGATTTGTAAGATTGACAACGGTCGGAGCGTCAGTTTCCGCAGTAAACGTCAATGTCAGTTCATTATCATCAGACCACTCATAGTGGGCGACAACTTTCAGATTGCCAGGGTATCCGGCCTCTCCGTCTTCGGAAAAATACATAAATTCCACTGCATCGCCTTCGACTCTGCTGTCCCACACTTGATTCTGAAATCCTTCAGGACCACCGTGAAGATGATTCACGCTATTGTTGATCGGCAGAGAATACTCCTTGCCATCCAGAACGAAATGTCCCTTAGCAATCCTGTTCGCATACCTTCCAGGGCATTTTCCGGCGCAAGGGCCGTCACCGAAATATGAAAGAGGGTCATCATAGCCGATAACGACGTCATCCAAATGTCCGTCCTTATCCGGAACCACAACTGATACGATTCCTGCGCCCACACTGCTCAGCTTGACAAAAGCACCAGTCTCATTCGTCATTGTATAAAGGAAAATCTCCTTTCCGTCAGTAGATTTTCCCCATAATTTCTTTTCTATACGCATATCAAAACTCATTTGAAATCACTTCCGCATCTTCGACACGGAAAAGATAAGATTACACCTTTCGAATATACGAATTTTTGCCGGCAGTTCAGCTTAAGACCTCGAGAAATTTCAATACAACTTCTCCAGCATTTCGAAGACTTTGTCCTGAGGTGCATCCTTCAGAAGGACCTTTTTATCTTTGTCAAGAAGATACAGGGACGGTATCGCACGGACGTTGTATGTCAAGTCTGTCCTTATGATATAATTGTGGTCATATCCGCATACCCATTCCTTCGGATATTCCGCCGCAAAAGCCTTCCATTTGTCGATTTCCTGGTCGATATAGATATTGACGACCTTAAGCCTGCCCGTGTCCTCCATCTCGGAAACATCCTTACTCTGTTCAATCATATCCGTGATTTCCTTACAGTTAGGGCATCCGGGATTGGAGAAGAAAAGCAGAATATAATCAGCCTTCACGCCATAAAGAGTGTGAATCTTTCCATTGATATCCTTGAAAGAGAAATCAGCGGCTTTTGTCCCGGTTTTGTTGAGGGAGCACATCGACGCGTCATATTCATACGCCGGCTTCATACTGGGCGAGACCACGTCTGATGCAGCAAGTCCTTGCACATAAGGAAGATAGAAATCCTCATTGCGGACCGGGGAATTAGGATCGTGGAAATATTTGTCCGCAAATTTCGTTATAGTCTCAAACACATTCAAAGCCGTATCACGTCTTTCGACAGCCTCGACTGCTTTGAAAAGAGAAGCGACAGACTTTACAGATTCCTCCAGCGGCGCCTGCCACAACAGGGCTGAATAAATTCCGAACTGCTTTTCAACATCATCTACAGAAAAACCTGCAACGTGAGTGGAATCACACTTTCCTGATACTGTCGGCGACACCAGTCCATCCCAAAAGTGAACAAGTATATAGTCCAAACGTTCAGACGGGTCAGTCAGCATATCCGGCACCTGAATGGCAGGGAACGGCTTATACTTGTCCGCTGCAGACGTATCGGCCTTGGAACTCCGCCCGCCGCCTCCGCAAGATGCAATCAGGGCAAGCCCGGAAACAATCAGTGACACTATGCCTAACCTACGCATTTTCCGCAATCTTAGCTTCTGAAACATTGATCATGAAGTCGCCCATTTTCTCAAGCTCAGCCACCGCATCCATATAGAACACACCTGTCTGATAATTGTAGTCAGGATTTTCTTCTATGTTAATTATATGCTCTTCTCTGAGAGTATTGCGACATTCGTTGATGTTATATTCCGCATCCTGAGCATTCGTTATATCCTTAAGACTTGTGTAAGAAGCCTTGAGATTTTCAGTCATAGCTTTGAAAGCGTCGTCCAGCAAATCGCACATACGTCCCAGACGCTTCATCTGCTCGTCATCGAACGTCAGGCCGTGCTCGTTTCTGCGCGTAAGGATACGTCCTATGGCATCTCCGGAATCTCCGATGCTCTCCAACTCTCCGATTATCTTATACATACCCTTTATACGGCCGGCAGAAGACATTGATATTTCACCCTTGGACACCTCGCTCAAATAATCCGCAATCTCATATTCGATTCGGTCTGTTATAGCCTCATACTTGACAAGTTTCTCTCTGAGCTTCGTGAAGTTGTCCACATCCTTCTCAACCAAAGCCTGTCTCATATAACCGAAATCAGAATAGCATATCTCTGCAAAATGTACGATTTCCTGCTCAGCCTCGTCAAGTGACAACTCGGCAGTGGAGAGCGGTCCACCCTGGATAAACTTGAGCCTGAACACCTCTTTTTCCTCTTTCTGCGGAATAATCCAGGACACAATTTTCTCAATCTGCGGAATGAACCAAATGAGAATCATCGTGTTAGTCATATTGAACAAGGTGTGCATCGTAGTCACGCTATACAGCAACGACGACTTGATGGTATCCGCATTGGCGGTATCAGTAAGGTCTGCAGTATTCGGATCAGGAAGTCCGCACGAACTGATTATGAAGCCTATCAGTTTCAGGAACAGCGGGAACACGCACAGCACCCACATCACGCCGAACACATTGAACACCGTATGCGCCATCGCCGCCCTCTTGGACGTCGTATTTCCAACGGACGCTGCCACGTTCGCTGCAATCGTAGTACCGATATTTTCACCAAGAATCATTGCAGCCGCAAGTTTGAACGGTATCACGCCTGTCGTAATGAGCAACATTATTATGGCCATCGTGGCTGCGGAAGACTGGAAACAGATAGTCATCACGGTTCCTATCAGCAGGAACAGCAGAACAGACACATTAAGAGGTCCGAGCGTCAGATTGGTCAATGACTGGAGACCTGTAAGATCAAGATTGTCAAGCAGAATGCCTGATGTTTCCTTGAGTTTCGCAAAACCGACGAAGAACAGCGCGAATCCGATCAGAATTTCTCCGAGATCCTTGATTTTCCTGTTCTTATTCAGCATCATAACGAAGCCGACAGCGATAATAGGGAACGATATGGTGGAAATGTCATACGAAAATCCGAAAATCGCCATAATCCAGGAGGTCACGGTCGTTCCGATGTTCGCTCCCATAATGACTCCTATGGCCTGAGCCAATGTCAAAAGTCCGGCATTCACAAAACTGACCACCATAATAGTGGTCGCTGTGGACGACTGTATCGCCGCTGTTACTCCGATTCCTGTTATAAGACGCTTGAACGCGTTGGATGTCATTGATGCAAGGAAGGCCCTCAGACCATCACCCGCCACTTTCTGAAGTCCTACGCTGAGAAGACTCAGTCCGAATAGGAACAATGTCACTGCACCAACGAGGGTCAGTAGTTGGAAAATCATCTGCATAAATTGCGGTGTAGTAGATTCATAAATTCTCGCAAAATTATAAAAAATACTTTAGATTTGCCGGCGGAAACACGTAGAAGTTGGAAGCGTCTTCATTTTAATGAAGGTCCGATACGGTTTCACATAAAATCCGTTTGTCAATGAATTTATTTTCCGCTACAAAAGCATCTCTCTGTACTCTGGCTCTTCTGCTGTTTTCGTTCATATCTTCAGCTCAAATTTCCAGCAATGGAGAAGACCCGGGAGCAATAAGATGGAATTCCGTCAAGACTTCCAATTTCAAGATCATCTATCCGAGAGGTCTTGATTCATTGGCGAAAGTATATGGCACCGAACTGGAAAGATTCAGGACAGCGGAAAGCGTCACGTCGGGACTTCTGCCGGGAGAAGGCTACAGACACCGCACACCGGTAATTCTGCACGCATTTCACGGAGAATCAAATGGTTCTGTAGCCTGGGCGCCGAGGCGTATGGACCTGTACACACTTCCGGATTTCTACAATGCCCTCGAGCCGATGCTGTGGACCAAGTCTCTGGCAGTGCACGAAGAAAGACACCTTGCCCAGATGCAGTTCGGATACAAAGGATGGCTCAAGCCTCTTAACTGGATAATAGGACAGACTGCAACTGGAGCCTATTCAGCAATATGGCCGAGCAACTGGATGCTTGAAGGCGATGCAGTCGCTGCCGAAACGGCCCTTACGAACTCCGGAAGAGGACGTTCAGCCGACTTTCTGGATTATTATATGATGGCTTTCGATGAAGGAGACTGGCGCAACTGGTACAAATGGAGATATGGTTCTTACCGCTACTATGCACCTAACTATTATGCACTTGGCTATATGACCATCGCGGGCAACAGGTACTGCTTTGACGACCCGCAATACACCGAAAGATATTTCTCCCGCATCGCCAAAAATCCTTTCAGATTCTTCAATACACAGAAGACCACGAAAATGGCCTCCGGCAAAGGTTTCCGCGAATCGTTCGACACGGTGATGACGACATTTCACAGGATATGGAAACAGGAGGCGGAACAGAGAGCGCCTTTCACCGCTTCTGAGACTGTTCAGGATGGTGGCAAATGGTTCACCAAGATATCCGACAACGTGCTTGTGGACGGCAAAATATACGGCATCTTGTCCGGCATCGCAGAGTCACGCTCTCTTGTGGAATACGATATCGAAAGCGGTGAATTGACCAGACTGCGCCCCTTCTCTTCTTCTGCCGGAGGGCTCACATACGCTGACGGTAAACTGTGGTGGAGCGAATCCGTCCCCGACCCGAGATGGACATTGAAGATGTCTTCTCAAATCAGATATTATGACGTCAAGACCGGGCATATCGGCAAACTGACCACCTCAGGAAGATATTTCAATCCCGATATTGCCGATGACGGCAAAGTGTTGGCAGCACTTGAATGTCCACTCGACAGTCGCATCAACATCTCGCTCATCAGCATTCCGGAAGGCAAGAAATTAGCCTGCAAGAACTTGCCTGACAGTCTTCAGGCCTCAGAGGTCATATATTTCCAAGACAAACTGGTCGTCACCGCTATCTCTGACAGCGGTACAGGCATCTATGCTATAAACAGCGACCTTTCAGGCGAGCTGACCTGCATTTCCAAACCGCTTCCAATAAGCATACGCAACCTTTTCGGCTATGACGGATGTCTTTACTTTTCTTCAGACAGAGACGGCACAGTGGAACTGTACAGTATGAACATAATCAGCGGTGAAACCAGACAACATACTTCCCTTCCTTATGGCGGAGACGAATTCCGTTTCGATGGCGGGAACATATACTACACCGCACTCCGGAAAGAAGGACGTCTCCTGCATAAATCCTCAGTTGACAGCCTGAGAAATGAGGTCGTGTCCTTCAGTGACATTCATCACTACCCTATCGCAGACAAACTTTCAGCACAGGAAGCTGAGATAGCTGCAAAGAAAGGGATTTCGCTTGACAACCTGTCCGGGGAATTCAATACTGAGCTCAGCAAACCCAAGAAATATGTCAAGCCTCTCAATATTATTCGATTCCATTCTTGGGCTCCATTGTATTATGACTATGACAGCGTCCGCAATCTGAGTGGAGATGAGGACTACGAGACAGGCTCTCTCGGCGCAACCGCACTGTTCCAAAACAGCCTCGGAACAGCCTGGGGTTCAATAGGATATTCTTATCACAAAGACCCGTATTCATACCTGTATTCAGGCAAGCACAGCAAATATCGCCATTCCGGGCATATCGCATTTGTTTACAGAGGGTTATATCCGGTATTTGAATTATCCGCAGACTTCAATGACAGGGATGCTATAATGTACTGCAGGTACAACAGAGACGGTAACGAATCCATAGTCGGGACTCTTCTGGACAAACCGTCACTGAACGGATATGCCAAAGTGTACATTCCGTTCGACTTATCTTCGGGCGGATGGAATCGAGGACTCATACCGCAAGTCTCCTACAGTATCGGCAACGATTTGTTCGACAAGGCGATAAAATACGCCCATACGAACACGACTTTCAGCGGAATGAGCAATTTCTCATCCTTCGCAGGATACAAAAAGGGAAATGCGACATATATGCAGACCATCTCCGCTTCGCTGCGCGGATATATAATGAAACCGACGGCATCATCCTGCACCTACCCGAGACTTGGCATCGGAGCCGAAATAGGCTATAATTCCCGCATAATGCTGGACGACATATATTCATCGTCAGCTTATATATACGGTTATGGCTACCTGCCAGGCTTCACCCAGACACAAGGTCTCAGGCTTACAGCAAAATATCAGCATCAGTTTGAAGCCGGAGATATCCGCCAAAATGCCGTTTCCATAACACCGAGGGGATTTTCAAATATGGGAGTTGACTCTTACTTGCGTACAAATTCACGCAACCATCTGAATATCACGGCCGATTACGCTATCCCTATCTGGTTCGGAGACTTGTCGGCGCTGTCACCTGTGACATATATAAAGAACTTCGAACTGACTCCGCATTTCGACTGCACAATGTTCTCATTGGACAAGAGCATCGCAGACGGCTGCGTTTTCAGTGCAGGAGCGACATTCGTGGCAAAGTTGGCAAACCTTCTTTGGGTACCGTTCGACTGCAGTTACGGCGTGAGAATCGACTATAACGGCGGACCTTCCTACAATAAAATCAAAAACGCCGGCTGCGATTTGGAACACTTCTACATCGGTGTAGTGTTCGACATTGATTTATAGTAGATTACTTACACTTAAAATTGATTTCAATATTATGGACAAAAACATATACATCACCGCACATTGTTCAAAATGCGGAAAGGCAAAAGAAATCTGCACATATCCAAATATCAATACCCAGTCAGAGCCTGATTTGAAGACTAAAGTCAAGGACGGTTCCATATTTCTGTGGCCGTGCCCAGACTGCGGGCAGGTCAACCTCACCCCTTATCAGACACTGTATCACGACCCTGACGAGAAGATAATGATTTGGCTTTTGCCGAAGAATATGCCTCAGGCTGAAAGGTCTCTCGCAGAAAGTCATATCCAGGCCATATCCAAGCAGTTGGAGGAAGATAAGGAACTTCTTTCAGGATATACGTTAAGGCGCGTGGAAGTGGCCGGTGAACTGATAGAAAAAGTCAATATCTTCGACGCCGGACTTGACGACATTGCAGTGGAGATGTGTAAATACATCACAAAAATGGAGATGGCGGGCAAGGAATCCGACCCGAACAAGGCTAAAGCATTGATGGACGCACCTTTCAAATTCTACAAGATAGAAGGGTCTGACAATGACATCACTCTCACCTATCCCATAAATGGCACTATGCAGGGCCTCAGCATCGGGTTCAACGTCTATGAAGACTGTCGGGGTATAATAAAAAGAAATCCCGATGTCATTCCTGCACCGGGATTCTCAATTGTCAATTCTGAATGGTTGGCTACAAAAATGCGCTAGCCAGCCGCAGTTGTATTAGTCTTCCAGTTTTCTTGCACCGTCGCTGATTACTACATCATAAACCTTAGGTGCGTGGCCGAATTTCTCGGTGAATTTCTCAACGGCAGTGTTGACGAAATTATCATAGTATTCCTCTTTCACGAGGTTGATGGTGCAACCGCCAAAGCCACCGCCCATTACTCGTGAGCCTGTAACATCGCATTTGCGCGCAAGTTTGTTCAAGAAATCAAGTTCCTCGCAGCTTACTTCATAAAGACGGCTGAGACCGAAATGAGTCTGATACATCATCTCTCCTACTGTCTCATAATCACCTCTTTCCAAAGCATCACACACGTCAAGGACACGCTGAACCTCACCGATTACATACTCAGCTCTGAGGAAATCTTCCTCTGTAACCTGATCTCTGACTTCCTCCAGCCAAACTCTCTTGGCATCGCTGAGGAACTCAACGTCACTGTGATTCTTTCTTATTGCGTCACAAACTTTTTCGCAAGACTGACGGCGCTTATTGTAAGCTGAAGATGCAAGCTCGTGCTTTACGCAAGAGTCAATCAATACAAGCTTGTATCCTACCGGATTAAATGGGAAATATTTGTATTCCAGTGTTTTGCAGTTGAGCCTGATAAGGCTTCCTTTCTTGCCGAAAACAGATGCGAACTGGTCCATAATTCCGCAGTTTACACCGCAATAGTTATGTTCAGTAGCCTGACCAATCTTGGCGAGTTCAAATTTGTCTATTCTGTTGTTGAACAGATAATTCAGAGCATAAGCGAATACACTTTCCAATGCAGCGGAAGAAGAAAGACCAGCTCCGAGAGGGACATTTCCTGCGAAAACCGCATCAAATCCTTCAACTTTTCCTCCACGCTTCAATGTTTCTCTGCAGACACCGAAAATATATCTTGCCCAACTCTGCTGAGGTTTGTCCTCCTCATTGAGTCCGAACTCTACATACTCATCATAATCAAGTGAATACGCGTGAACCTTATCTGTTCCGTTCAATGCAATCTCTGCAAAAATACATTTGTCGATAGCACCTGGAAACACATAACCGCCATTATAGTCAGTATGCTCTCCAATTAGATTTATTCTACCGGCAGAGGCGAACATTTCACCGTCTGAACCATACAAGGTCTTGAATTTTTCCTGAATTCTGGATTTGATTTCCATAACAATATGTGGTTTAAGTTTTTAACACATAATATACACACAGACACGCCGAAAACCACATTGGCAGCCTATGAATCGACTAGCAAATATAATGAAAAACTGATGAATTGAAACGTTACGGAGCAATTTTATCCGTCATCCGGCACCGATGGGCAATCGTATACTTCCAGCACAATGGGACAATGATCGCTGACACCTCCCGTATAACGTGGTCCGAGATATGTCCTAAGTGGCTTGAATCCCGACATAGTGTTGTCCCAGACCATCAGAAACGGGATGTTGACCACGGACATTTTAGCTTTGTCTTTCAATATTTCGGACACCCAGAACATATCTATCAAGTCCCATTTTCCATTGAAACGGATAGTACCCTCCCCTTTCCTGAACAGAGGTTCCGAGAGGTTTATTAACTCCGGCTTCAATATATCAAATTCAGCGGCTGACGGCGCATCATTGAAATCTCCCATAACTATCAGCCTTTCACATCCGGACATTCTTACGGAATCAGCCACCTGTTTCAAACGCTTTGCCGCAAGTTCCCTCTTCCAGGCCGTCTTACCTCCGCCATATTTTGAAGGAAGATGAACTACTGCGAACGTTATCGTCTCACCGTCGAGGTAAACAAACTCCGCCAATAATATGTCCCGCGTCTGCAGTCCGTCTATATGGCAGGCCTTGGATGACACTAATTTAAGTTTATCACGTCTCCACATCAAAGCCGTATCAATACCTCTGTGATCATTTGATTCATAATGAATTATTGAATATTTTGCCTTATGGAGAGCAGTCCCGCCCAACAGTCTGGACAGTACATCCCGGCTCTCGATTTCAGCGACGCCTATCACATCAGGCAATTTCCCGAATTCATCTGATATCCAATATATTGACTTTGATATGGTGTTGCACTTGGCATAGAATCTCCTTGAAGTCCAATGTCTTGCGCCTTCCGGACTGAATTCCCTGTCAGACTCCCCGTTTCCGTCATCTGTGTAATTGAAGAAATTCTCCAGATTCCAGAACATCGAGATCAGCCCGGCTGTGGAATCAGGCGGAGAACTCAAGAATAAGGTCAATGCGGTTAAAAATGCACTCAGCATAAAAGGTCAGAATTTGTTTCCGGTGCGGAATATGCGACGTTTCTCCGAATATTCATTTAAGAATCGTAAAAACAACCATAAAAATTTTTTATTGCTAACTTTGCAGTCCATTTATTAGAACACACAAGAGATGTCATTGAAATGCGGAATTGTTGGACTTCCTAATGTGGGAAAATCAACACTGTTCAACTGTATAAGCTCAGGTAAAGCTCAGAGCGCAAATTTTCCTTTCTGTACAATAGAACCGAACCTAGGTTCGACAAATGTCCCGGACAAGAGACTTGAAGCTCTTGCGGCATTGTGCAATCCTAAAAGAGTTGTGCCGGCCACTGTGGACATCGTGGACATCGCCGGACTTGTCAAGGGTGCCAGCAAAGGAGAAGGACTTGGTAATCAATTCCTTGCAAATATCAGGGAAACAGATGCCATTCTGCACGTGCTCAGATGCTTTGATGACAACAATATCGTACACGTTGACGGTTCAGTCGATCCTGTAAGAGATAAGGAAGTAGTGGATACCGAGTTGCAGATCAAAGACCTTGAGACTGTTGAAAGCAGACTTGCAAAAGTACAGAAACAGGCGCAGACAGGAGGTGATAAAGACGCCAAGAAATTGATGGAACTGCTTCTGCGTTACAAAAAGGCTCTTGAGTCAGGCAAATCCTGCCGCACGGTAGAATTGGAGCCTAGCGAAGAAGCAATGGCACACGACCTTTTCCTGCTTACAAACAAGCCTGTGATGTATGTATGCAACGTTGATGACAAATCAGCCGTAAGCGGAAATGCCTATGTGGATGCGGTAAGGGAAGCAACCAAAGATGAGCACGCTGAAATTCTCATAATTTCCGCAAGAACTGAGTCAGACATTGCCGAGATGGACAGTTATGAGGACCGTCAGATGTTCCTTGATGAGATGGGATTGAGCGAATCAGGCTCGGCCAGACTTATCCAGAGCGCATACAAACTGCTAGGTCTGGAAACTTTCTTCACCGCTGGAGCCGATGAATGTCGCGCCTGGACTATCAACAAGGGCGACAAGGCGCCGAAGGCGGCTGGAGTTATACATTCAGACTTCGAAAAAGGCTTTATCAGGGCGGAAGTTATCAAGTATGATGACTTTATCAGCTATAAGTCCGAATCTGCCGTAAGAGCCGCCGGAAAGCTCGCTACAGAGGGCAAGGACTACACAGTTCAGGACGGCGACATAATGCACTTCCTCTTCAACGTATAAAGTTTCAGGTAGCATAACAAAAACGAGGTTGACTAAAAGAACTTTCAGTCAGCCTCGTTTTATTTTTCTATGTCCAAGATGCGCTCACTCGTGCCTACCATCAGGCTCGCTTGAGTGTGCAAACGACGTTTGCGAGCGTATTCTACAACAAAAGAGGACAACTTTAAAGTCTTAGACTTATTGTCATCCTCTTTTAATATTCTTTTTAGGGGCTCAATAAAAAACTTTGACCTCTTTTTATTTAGGCCCGATCTACTAATAGAATCTTGCTCTATTATCCTTAACATCAGCATCCTGCATCATTACAGGAACGATAGCCTGAGTTGTGTACATAGCCATCTGTGACTGACGAGTCTTGGCATCATCCTCTGTATAAAATGAACCTGTGTCACGTCCAGTAACCTTGAATACATAGACTCCTATACCGCCCGCAACAGGACCGCTTATCTTATCTACAGGAGCGACAGATATTGCACCTATGAACTTAGGATCGAGGCTCTGCGCGCTCATAGAGGAGAATGCTACACCGGACTGTGAACTTACTGTAGTTCCGAGTTTTTCAGCGATAGCCTGAAGATCAGTGAGACCATTTATCTTTTCAGCAACCTCTGCGGCTTTCTTTTCAGCAAGTTTCTCATAGTAAAGCTGCTGCTTGATAGAAGATGCAACTTCACTCACTTTAGCATATCCTTCCTTATGAATACCGCGAACTGTAGCGATGATGAAGTAGTTGTTATCTACAGTCATAATGTTGGATACCTTGCCTACCTTGTTTTCAAAAGCCCAGCGTGAAACTTCCTTGGCATTGTCAATAGCTCCAAGTCTGTCAGCACCCTCAAGCATATTGTTTACAGGATGTGAATATACTCCGAGAGAATCAACTGCCTTCTTGTAGTTGTCGTAGCTTCCTGCAGCGGTGACTGCAAACTTGTTAGCCTTTGCATATACAGTCTGGAAAGTCTCCTTGCTTGCGATAGTCTCCTTGTAGAGAACAGCAACTTTCTTCTTGAGAATAGGAGCGGAAGTCTTGGAAACTTCTACGATGTGAGTACCATACTGAGTCTTGATGACGAAAGGCACGTTCTTGGCTGCCGTAAATACAGACTCGAAACCTGGAATCATATAATTCTGGGTCATCCAGCCGATATTTCCTTTTTCTCCGCCTTCCGCTGAATTCTTGTCTGCAGAATAAAGAGAAGCTACACTTGAGAAGTTTGCACCCTTTGCGATAGCGTTCTTGAGGCTGTCAGCCTTCTCGACGTCATTACCCTGAAGAAGAATATGCTTCACATAAACTGAATCAGGAATCAGACGTGTATCCATAATTCTGGCGATATAGAAATCATTTCCTTTCGCTATGACATTGGATACGTTGCCGTTGCCATTCCATACGAAGTCCTCGATATCTGAAGATACAGACTTCAGTTCGCCCGGTTTGTAGTACTTGTCATCATAAGGCCTGTCAGAGTTCTTCATCAGGAATGACTTCATATTGTCAGCCGTAGCGAATTCCTCGTGAAGATCTGTAACTTTCTGTCCCTCAGCGGCGATATCCTTTTCTGAAGGTTTAACCTCAAACACTACGTAAGCAATGTCACGGCTTGCCTGCTGCTTGTAGAACTTCTTATGGTTTTTGTAATAATTCTTTATCTCGCTGTCTGAAACGACGATAGTTGAATCCTGCTCATAACCGAACGGAACCATTACGAAATCAACATCGGCTGTTGTATTGTTCTCTGCAATAGTTCTTCTGAGCATCATCGGAGAATTAACATTGCTCTGGCTGAAGAGAGAAGAATATTTTGCAAAAAGCTGCTGATTGTAGATAGAGCTCTGAACATAATTCCAGTAAAGTCTCAGATTTCCGCTCTGGTCTGAATCGATGTTATTGATGAACTGAACGAGGTTTGACTTTGAGAAGTTACCGTTTTCATCCATAAATGCGGGATTCTGAGCGATAAGCGGAGATATCATATCACCTGATGTGAGATCTACCAACTCAGCGTCACCGACTCTGAGTCCGGCGGCGTTTGCATTCTCATTGAACAAATATCTGGTAACAAGATCCTGCCAAGCGGCATTTCTGATCTGTGCCTGCTGCTCAGCGCCCTGTGCAGACGATCCTGTCATTAATTCATTGATAGTGGTGAACTTCTGCACATCCTCCTGGAAATCATTGTAAGATATTGATTTTCCGTTAATTTCACCGACATCATATTTAGAAGACATTCCGTTGAAAGCAGAAATGACTTCGTTTGGATCTATAATGAATGACAACAAGCCGATAGCGATAATAATTGATACCGCCATACCGAATTTTACGCGTAACTTTTCAAGAACCGCCATTGTGTTATTGATGTTTAATTAATTACAATATTATTGGGGGTACGAAGTTAATAATTTTCTACGAAACCAGCATTATTTTTTTAGTAGAGGGCCTATAAAATTCACTGAATCAATAGCCACATTGGTCGAATCCTGCACTACCACCATAAAATTATTGAAAGGTTTCATAATGATGGAATTTCTCGCACGTTCGTCCGAACGCATTCCGTATCCCTGCATCAGTCCGTCAGGAGAATACATCCTGACATAACAGTCCGTATAGATTTCCTTTTTGGTCCTGTCCCAGTATATGGTGTCAGTTTCCATCGTCTGCTGCTTCACGATGTTTTTCACGACCACATTGCCGAACGCCTTCCATATCTCGACATTCGTTTTCTTGTTCTTCTCGTGACTTGCTTCATCGGAAACTATCGTTGACTCCAAAACTTCGTCATCAGTATAGGCATATACCCAAAGTCCGTCAGGAAAAAATTCATAAGAAACAGAGTCATTATCAAAGCGTTGCATTTCTCCGGTAATCACTCTCATCTGAATTTTTCCGTTATCGGTCTGCACCATATACATGCTGTCCACTATCTGCACCGGAGTTTTGCTCATATCAAGCTTTTCGGCGACAGACAATTTCGACTTGCATGAACAGACAACGGCAAAAAGGAGACACAAAACACTAAAACGAAGATAAGGGCGACTAAAAAGCTCTTTTTTAGCCACCCTCTTCTTTGATGTATGTATGTATCTGTCCAATACGTTACTTCTGTGTCCTGACAGTTGTGGTCGCCCTCATACCGTTGCAGGAAACTATGTAAGACTGACCGTCAGTAAGGTTGTACATAAATGCCTCTGCAGTCTGCGGGAAGTATATTCTGTACTGGGCGCTCATTCTGTTGCACTCTTCTGCAAGAGAAGGATCCGCCTCTTTAGCCCTGTTCATATAGTCGCAAGCTACCCAATATGGAGCACGTCTTGCGATTTCGTCGCCGCTGCAGGATGTTGCACCCCAGATTGTTCCGATAAGGAAGTAAGCCTTTCCTTTATAGTCGGCTGAGAGTTCCATAGCTTTTTCTGCATAAGAAATAGCCTTTGCAGTCTTGCCGTTCTTCACGCAGTATGCAGCTGCCTCATAGTTATAGTCTGCCGCTGCCTCAGTTGTTATATCCTCGTAAGTCAAAGCTTCTGTGATATAAGCGAGAGCCTCGTCAAAGTTTCCTCTGGAAGCGTTCAGCTTGTAAAGGAAATACGCAGACTGGCTTGTAGGCTGAAGTTTGTGAAGTGATGTAGCCGCTTTGAGGTACAGTTCATTATCAGTACAGTTGTCTGCAGAACTCATCATCTTCACGATATTGGTAACCAGCGAAAGGTCCTCCGGAGCAGCCTCATATCTTGGAGTGTAAACTTCGAGAATCTTCTCGCAGCTTGCCACTTTGCTTGATATGAACAGACTTTCCATATCACCTTTTACTTTTTCAAGATCAGCTTTTGCATTGTCATCTTTAGGATTCGCTGCTTCGAGATAAGCCATATTGTTCTGATATACAGCAATCAAAGCGTCAGCATCCATTTTTTCATCCTGATAAAGCTGGATAGCCGCATTCAAATCTATAAGAAGAATAGACGGTTTTGTCTGTTCCTTATTTTCAGCGATAACGCTATTGAGGCCCTCAAAAAGTTTGTCTGCATCAGCCTTATAATAATTGGCCATATCCAGACCGAGATTATTATATGCAACTGTCTTATACTTAGGATAATACTCAGCACGAGTCTTGTGAATCGTGAAAAGAGTATCAATCAGCGCATTGCGATAAGTTGCATTAGCAGAATTCTTCTTGATGAGATTTCTCATAAGGGAAGTACCGTCGAGAAGCATATTCTGATTGGCCGTAGCCGGACAAAGAGCATAAGCCTTTCTCCAGTTAGGAAGAGCCGAGTCATAATTCTTACTCTTGTAATACTCCTTATAGTAGGACAGATACTTGATACATTCGGCACTGTCCGCACCATATTTTCCCTGCGCAGACATAGTGTGTCCGCCCAAAACCATAAGAACCGTCGTAAAGACGAGTAATCCCATTCTTTTCATAGATATATCATTTTAATTTTTATTCATACTTCGGTTTCTGGAACCAGATGTCGTGGATATTGAAACCAACATAAATCTTCGCGTATCTTTCGCGAATCATATCGCTGGAATTTGTACCGCGCTGTCCGAGATCCACACCTATGGTAATTCCGTTATACCATCTGTAAACCGGCAGCGTTATACCGAACGTAACACCGTACGAATTGACGGTATGACCGTTAAGTTTGTAATAATCCCTATCATAGTAAGCACCTACACGATAAGCGCAGTGCTTCATATAATACCGTATATCGCTTTTGTTAGGAACAATCTCAAAACCAGCCCTGAAAGACTGCGAAAAGGTTGTCGAAAATGTAGCATCTCCCACGTTTGAAAATCCTACATAATTGTCCATATTGGATTTCTTCCAGTCTGAACGTGTATAATCAAACTCCAAACTCCACTTGTCACCCTTGCGCAGTGCGATACCTACTCCGTACTCGCTCGCGAGACTTACTCCGTCGTGTCTCGAAAGAGTATCCCTATTATAGCGCAAAGTATCTGATTGACTGGATATTGTAGCATATTTATAATCCGTCACATATCCTCTCAGATTCGATGAAGTCTTGTATGTAGCGCCGACCGTCAGGTTCAATCCGGGCGACAGTTGCTGGTCATATTGAACGCCGAATTTGGCTCCCATAGCGTGCAGTTTCAACGAATATCCACTGTAAATATCCCTGAATGAGTCGCTTGTAAAGTCCATAGTGGTGGATTTGCTCATATTTCCGAAATAATATAGAAACTGTGCTCCTACTGAAAATTTATTCCAGAATGTTGCTCCTGCACCTGCGTACAACTGATACAAATCGCCTGTACCGGCTGAACTGTAATTCATATTTCCTGCCTCGGCTAAAATACTCTGGTCTGTGACATCGTATGAAAAATCATATCCCAGAGAACTGTACGGCGTCAATCCTACAATCAAAGCAGACTTCTTGTAAATCGGAACCGTAAATACGAAATCCGTTATATTGAACAGATTTTTCGCTGACTTGATATCACCCTGCTTATAAACTCTTCCGTCCGCGCTGACTCCGAAGTCAAGCATAAAAGACAATGTATCCCTCACTGCAACAGCTGCCGGATTCACTGTATTGATAAATCGGTTGTTTCTGGAAGCAATTCCAACACCGCCCATACTCTTGTTGTGAGTAATTCCTGGACGTGCAATATCTCCCACACCAAATATAGAATATGGTGAATAAGAACTGTAAGCACCGCTCTGGGCGCTCATCGTATTGCAAATTGAAAGAAAAATAACTCCTACAACAAACTTCCTAATCAACTTTCTTGACATACTCGTCAGCTATTAATGCTAACCCTATAAGAACAAGGTTACAAATTACAAATATCGAGTTTTTAATCCGTTTTGCAAAAAAATTCGCATCACCGCCAGTTACGACGATGATATTGTCCGGATACCTCGAAACGTACCCCTCTATTTCAAACATTATGCCCGATATGATTCCTGACGAAATGGAACTCTCGAAAGAATTGCCGAGTACAGTATTGGATTCAGGTATGTCTATTAGTGGTAACGATCTGGAATAGCGGTTGATAGCCTTGGCTCTCGTCCTCAATCCGAGAGAGATGTTGCCGCCTTCATATTTTCCGTCCTTCCCTAAAATATCTACCGACAAAGTCGTTCCGAAATCAATCAGGGTCAGACTTTTGCCGGGAAAAAGATAACGCGCCGCAACTATTGACGCTGCTCTGTCGTAGGTTATCCAGTTAGGAAGTCCCAAAACGCCGTGGTAGTCCAAGTGGGCCGAATCCAGCAACAGCAGTTTGCCGCAGACGGAACTGTAAAGTTTCTCATCCTGAGATGAAATCTCGTACACGGATGATATGACCAGCACTGCAGGCTTTTCTTTCTCGACGAGAGAGAGAATGAAGTTCCGAACTTTCTCTCCCTGATATCTGAAGATTTTGCCCAAGACCGCGCCTTCTGTCCAGGCAGCCTTCACAGCCGTGTTTCCTATTTCTACTATAAGGTTGTTCAACTTTCAAAAATTTTACAGACGGCAAATTTATAACAACTTTTCCAATGACTCGTATGCCTTTGACAATGAATCTATCTTTCTGGATATAACTCTCAGTTTGGCGTCATTCTGCTTGAGTTCAAAGAGACCTCCGAGCGACGAAATGCGTTCCATAATGCCGGCGAAAGTCTTTGACTTATAATATGAAGACATCGGATTGGTTATGAAGAAAGCTATCATTATGCCGTTCTTTATAATTATTTTTTCAAATCCGAGTTTTTCACCCAAATGTCTGATTTTCACTATATCAAACAGCCTTCTTGTTTCTTCCGGAATTGGTCCGAAACGGTCAACCATCCGTTTTTCAATAGTCTTCAGACCGCTGTCCTTGTCAACGGAATCCAGTTCCTTATAGACCCGGATTTTTTCAGCCTGAATGTTTATGTAACTGTCAGGAATAAGAGCAATCTGGTCTGTTTCAATGGAACAGTCCTCGACATAGGAATTATTGATATTTTTAGCGGTAAGACCCGTTTCCACACCAAGTTCATCCATTGCCTCGGCCAGGATTTTCTGATAAGTTTCATATCCCATATCGGCCATAAAACCGCTTTGCTCTGCGCCCAGAAGATTTCCCGCACCCCTTATATCCAAATCCTGCATTGCGATATTGAACCCGCTTCCTAGATCTGAAAACTCTTCTATAGCCTTGAGTCTTCTCCTTGAATCTTCGGACAATGAAACAAGAGGAGGCACTATCAGATAGCAGAAAGCCTTCTTGTTTGATCTTCCGACTCTTCCGCGCAACTGATGCAGATCGCTCAAACCGAAATTCTGGGCCTGATTTATTATTATGGTGTTGGCGTTGGGTATATCCAATCCATTTTCTATTATGGTGGTACTCAACAGCATATCATAATCGCCTTGCATAAAGTCAAGCATCTTGTTCTCCAGTTCTCTGGCATCCATCTGACCGTGAGCTACACATATCTTCATATCAGGAACTATTCTGTGCAATATGTCATAAACGCCTTGCAGTTCCTGTACTTTGTTATGAAGGAAAAACACTTGCCCGCCTCTGTCGAGTTCGTAATTGATTATGCTGCGGATTTCGTCTTCATTGAAAAGGATGATTTCAGTCTGAACAGGTATCCTGTTAGGCGGGGGAGTGCTGATGATTGAAAGGTCTCTGGCTCCCAACAACGAAAACTGAAGCGTACGAGGAATAGGCGTAGCAGTCAATGTCAAAGTATCCACGGAAAGTTTCAGTTGTCTCAACTTCTCCTTTGCGCTGACACCGAATTTCTGTTCCTCGTCTATTATAAGAAGACCTAAGTCCTTGAATTCAAAGGTATTGCCCAATATCTTGTGCGTTCCTATCAATATGTCGATTTGACCGGATTTTAGCCTTTCACGTATATCGCTAAGTTCCTTTGCAGTACGCATTCTGCTGACGTACTCTATATTGCACGGAAAGTTTTTGAGTCTCGACTTGAATGTGTTGTAATGCTGGAATGCCAGTATCGTGGTAGGCACCAGCAACGCCACCTGCTTGCTGTCAGTAACAGCCTTGAAAGCCGCACGCACCGCCAATTCTGTTTTTCCGAATCCCACATCTCCGCACACAAGCCTGTCCATAGGACTCTTCTCCTCCATATCATTCTTGATCGCCTGAGTTGCAGTCTGCTGATCCGGAGTATCTTCATACATAAAACTGGATTCAAGTTCTTCCTGAAGATAAGTGTCGGCAGAGAACGCGAATCCGCTGGAAGACTTGCGTTTGGCATACAGACTTATGAGTTCCTTTGCAATATCCTTGACCTTTGCCTTCGCATTGCTTTTCAGCGTCAGCCAAGTCTTAGAGCCAAGTTTATTTATTCTTGGAGGCTCGGCATCCCTTGACTTATATCGTGAAATCTTGTGCAACGCGTGGACGGACACGAAAACGACATCGTTATCTTTATACACAAGTTTCACAACCTCGTGCATCCTACCCTTGTCATCCTTCATCCGGACCAAGCCTCCGAAGATTCCTACGCCGTGGTCAATATGGACGACATAATCTCCTATATTGAAGGAATTCAAATCATTGAGAGTAAGCTGCTCGCTTTTTTCGACCGTCCGTCTGAGCGCAACCCTGTGAAATCTGTCGAATATCTCGTGGTCGGTGTAGCAACATATCCTGTCATCATTGTCGATGAACCCTTTATGGATATTTTTACCGGAAATGAATTCAGGAAGTATTCCCTCGTTGCTGTACAAAATAGATTTGAGCCTGTCCGCCTGAGATTCTTTCTCGGCATAAATCACAACCTTGTATCCGCTTTCGAGTTTCTGTCTGATATCGGCAGTCAGCAACTCGAAATTCTTGTTGAACACCGGCTGCGGAGAAATGTTGAACTTTATGTCCGTCTTATTCTGGCAGGAGAGGGGAGTATCGACAAAAATCCGTTGGAATTTCTCCAGAGACTGGAAAAACGGCTTATCCTTATATACATCCGAAGAGTCCAGCCATACAACAGAATTTTCCGGCAGTATATCAGCTATGTTGACACCCTCATCTTCCTCCGCATCGTTTCCGGCAAGTATATCCGGAAATATTTCAGCCACATCGCATTCTTCTATGGACAATTGCGTATTGCAGTCGAATATATTAATCTTCTCCACTTCATCGCCGAAGAAAGATATTCTATACGGATTGGCGCTGGAATATGAGAATATGTCTATGATGGAGCCGCGCAGCGCGAATTGCCCCGGGGCCGACACGAAATCCACCTTCTGAAAATTCTCGGAAGCCAATGACGACAATATAGTGTCGCGATTTATATCCTCGCCCTTTTTTATAGTGAGAAGTGCTTCCGCAATGCGGGACTGCTGAGGTATAAGTTCTTCAAGAGCCTCAGGATATGTGACTACATAGAGAAGTTCAGAATGTTTTTTTGCTGATATTATGCGACTTACGGCCGATGTTCTCTGAACCCCGAGCGAAGATTTGTAATTGCTTCTCTCTATATTTTTGCCGGAATCCGGAAGGAAAAACACGATATCGCCTTCCGTCAGGGAATACATATCAGAAGCGCAATATTCCGCAGAATCCTTGTCCGGCATAACTATGACATTAAGCCCGTTCCCACCTGCTTCCGACACGGCAAACCATCTGGCGGAAAGAAAAAGACCTCCGCAATAGACATCTTTCCGTCCGCTCGCAACAAGAGATTTCAGTGTATTTACTTTATCTTGACTTATCAACATAATCACGTTATTTCCTGTTGAAAACCCGTTAATAACCCTGTTAAAATCTATTGAAAATTATATCTCGGAAATGACGATTTTAATTTTAAGCAGAGCTGTTTCTTATTTTCAAAATTTATATTTCAACTTTTTATCAAGGCTTATATAATACGGATATCAACATTTATCAACATAAACAAATTATTGAGATTCAATATATTCCGCCTCACTATCAACATATCAACACCGATAATAAAAACAACAAGATTAAAATAAATATATAAATTTGTATTACTAATGATGATGCTGATGGCTGATGATTTTACACCGTACTCAAACGGAACGGACAAAGATAAGGATTTAGACGGAATTATACGGCCGCACGAACTGCTGGATTTCACCGGTCAGGACAAAATCGTGGCCAACCTTAAAATTTTCATTCAGGCCGCCAAAATAAGGGGCGAGCCTCTCGATCACGTGCTTTTTCACGGCCCTCCGGGTTTGGGAAAAACTACGTTGGCGAATATCGTAGCCAATGAACTTGGCGTAAATATAAAGATAACTTCCGGTCCTGTTTTGGACAAGCCGGGCGACCTTGCCGGGCTCCTGACATCGCTTGAAAAGGGGGATGTACTGTTTATAGACGAGATTCATCGCCTCTCTCCTGTCGTGGAAGAGTATCTGTACTCCGCTATGGAACAATTCGCCATAGATATACTTATAGATAAGGGTCCAGGAGCCAGGTCAGTCAGAATCGCGCTGAATCCGTTCACTCTCGTAGGTGCCACTACCAGAAAGGGTTTGCTTACAGCGCCTTTGAGGGCTCGTTTCGGCATTGACTTCGCCCTTGAATACTACGATGCCAAGGACCTTATCCGCATCATCAAGCGCAACAGCGCATTACTGGGCGTGGGAATCGACGATGACGCGGCGAGAGAAATTGCGTTGAGGAGCAGGGGAACGCCACGTATTGCCAATGCCTTGCTCAGAAGGGTGAGGGATTTCGCTCAGGTAAAAGGAGACGGACATATTGACCTGAATATATCAAGGTTTGCCTTGGACGCTCTGAATATAGACAAGAGGGGATTGAATCAGATTGACAACAAGATTCTATATACCATTATTACGAAGTTCAAGGGCGGACCTGTCGGCGTCAATACCATCGCCACAGCGGTAGGGGAGGATCAAGGCTCTGTCGAGGAAGTCTATGAGCCGTTCCTTATAAAGGAAGGCTTTATCCAGCGTACCCCTAGAGGCAGGGTTGTTACTGACTTGGCGTATGACCATCTCGGACTTGAAAAGACTCCGGGATTTCAGGATGGCACAGAGTACATTGAAAACACTCTTTTTTGATTTTTCTTCCTGAATTGCTGAGGTTTATTCGCTAAAAATCATTAAACTTGCAGAATTATTGAACAATATTTCATAATAACTATAAAATGGCCGATAAATTTATCTCAAAGATTCCTGACGGACCTTTGGCTGAAAAATGGACCAAAAGGAAGTCGGAAATTCGTCTTGTCAGTCCTAACAACAAAAGGAAACTGGAAATTATCGTAGTAGGTACCGGTCTTGGTGGAGCTTCTGCAGCTGCCACTCTCGGAGAACTGGGATACAACGTCAAAGTTTTCTGTATCAGTGACACACCTCGTCGCGCGCACTCAATCGCCGCTCAGGGAGGTATAAACGCTGCAAAGAATTATCAGAACGACAATGACTCTGTCTACCGTCTTTTCTATGATACAATCAAAGGAGGAGACTACAGAAGTAGAGAGGCAAATGTCTATAGACTTGCCGAGGTTAGCTCTTCTATCATTGATCAGTGTGTAGCTCAGGGAATTCCTTTTGCAAGGGAGTATGGCGGATACCTCGCAAACCGTTCTTTCGGAGGTGTTCAGGTAAGCCGTACATTCTATGCCCGCGGACAAACCGGCCAGCAGCTTCTTCTCGGTGCTTACGCTTCTCTCAACAGACAGATTGCGGCAGGTACAGTTAAGAGTTATCCTCGTCACGAGATGCTTGATCTTGTTGTTATCAACGGCGAGGCTAAAGGTATTATCGCCAGAAATCTTGTTACCGGCAAACTGGAGAGATTCGGTGCTCACGCCGTAGTTATCGCTACCGGCGGTTATGGCCGTACATATTTCCTCTCTACCAACGCGATGAACAGCAACGGATCTGCCGCAATGCAGTGCTTCCGTAAAGGTGCTTACTTCGCTAACCCTGCTTTCGCTCAGATTCACCCTACCTGTATTCCAGTACACGGTGATCAGCAGTGCAAACTGACCCTTATGTCAGAGTCTCTGCGTAATGACGGACGTATTTGGGTGCCTAAGAAGATGGACGATGTGATGAAACTTCGCAGTCATCAGATTAAACCTTCTCAGATTCCTGAAGAAGATAGAGATTACTATCTTGAGCGCCGTTATCCTGCTTTCGGAAACCTTGTACCTCGTGACGTGGCTTCCCGTGCAGCTAAGGAAAGATGCGATGCAGGTTATGGTGTGAACGAGACAGGTCTTGCTGTATTCCTTGATTTCAAGGATGCTATCGAGAGACTTGGAAAACAGAGAGTTGCTGAGAGATATGGCAACTTGTTCCAGATGTATGAGAAAATCACTGCTTCAAGCCCGTGGGAAGAGCCTATGATGATTTATCCTGCAATCCACTATACAATGGGTGGTATCTGGGTAGATTATGATCTTCAGACTACAATTCCTGGACTTTATGCAATAGGTGAGGCTAACTTCTCAGACCACGGTGGAAACCGTCTTGGTGCATCCGCTCTTATGCAGGGTCTTGCTGACGGTTATTTCATACTTCCTATCACAATCGGTGATTATCTTTCTCACAAATTTGCTGAGCCTAAGACAAACACAGATGCTCCTGAGTTCGCTGAGGCTGAGAAAGCTGTTCAGGATCGTATCGACAGACTTTTCGCAGTCAAGGGAACAGAGCCTGCTGATGCAATCCACAAGAAACTTGGTCACATTATGTGGGAGCACGTCGGTATGGCACGTACAGCTGAGGGGCTTAAAGAAGGTATAGCCAAGATTCAGGAACTGCGTAAAGAATTCTGGAAGACCGTAAAGGTTACGGGTTCTCAGTATGAGTTCAACCAGGAACTTGAGAAAGCTCTACGCCTTGTTGATTTCTTCGATATAGGTGAACTTATGGCTAAGGACGCGCTTAACAGAAACGAGTCTTGCGGAGGTCATTTCCGTGAGGAAAGCCAGACACCTGAGGGTGAAGCTAAGCGTGACGACGAGAACTATATGTATGTAGCCGCTTGGGAATACAAGGGAGAAGGCCAGGAGCCGGAATTGCACAAAGAGCCTCTTGTTTACGAAAACATTCACGTTGCTACAAGAAATTATAAAGACTAATCAAGATGGATTTCAAACTTAAAATATGGCGTCAGAAGAACGCTCAATCAAAAGGTCATTTTGAAACCTATTCTGTTACAGGCATAGAGGAGGACGCATCTTTTCTCGAGATGCTCGATATTCTCAATGAACAGCTTGTAAGAAAGGGTGAAGATCCTGTAGCAGTAGAAAAAGGATGTCAGAGCAGTGGTCCTGTATCATTTGACCACGATTGCCGTGAAGGTATTTGCGGTGCTTGCTCTCTTTATATTGACGGTCGTGCACACGGTCCAGACGATCAGGTAACTACCTGTCAGTTGTTTATGCGTCATTTCCAGGACGGTGCAACTATCACTGTTGAGCCTTGGAGGAGTGCTGCATTTCCTGTAATCAAGGATCTTGTTGTTGACAGATCTGCATTTGATAAGATTCTTCAGGCTGGCGGATTCATTTCTGTCCGTACAGGTTCCGCTCAGGACGGTAACGCTTTGCTTATTACTCACGAGAGGGCTGAGAAGAGTATGGATGCTGCCGCTTGCGTCGGTTGCGGTGCTTGCGTAGCTACCTGTAAAAACGGCTCAGCAATGCTTTTCGTTGCTGCAAGGGTAAGTTCATTAGCTCTTCTTCCGCAAGGCCGTCCAGAGGCCGCAAAACGCGCTCGTGCGATGGTTGCGAAGATGGACGAACTTGGTTTCGGTAACTGTACCAACACCAGGGCTTGTGAGATGGAGTGTCCTAAGGGTATTTCAGTTGATCATATAGCTCGTCTTAATAGGGAGTTCTTGAAGGCTAAGTTCAGCGAGTAAATAATCGGAATCGGCTGAATAAAAAGTAATAAAAAAAAGAAGTTGATTTTTAGTCAGCTTCTTTTTTTTGCCTCCTATAATTTTCAGCGTAGTACGCTACTTTTTCTCAGTAAACTAGTGTCTTTCACTGTATTTTACCATAGAAAATTATTGAATGGATATCTGCCGGCGTGTAT
>CAVKAQ010000012.1:48120-50206 GCA_963654225.1 Butyricicoccaceae bacterium
TTTTTAGTCAGCTTCTTTTTTTTGCCTCCTATGATTTTCAGCGTAGTGAGACACTTTCTCTCAGTATTTTGCAATGTTATTAGCGTCTTACACTGTCTTTTTACCACAGAAAATTATTGAATGGATATCTGCCTGCGTGTATTTCGGCAACCATCTTGTAGATATCGTTTCTCAATTTGTCTATTCCAATTTTTTCCTTTGCTGATATGAATATGCAAGGAGTCTTTTCCTTTGCAATCCAGCTGTTTTTCAATTCATCCAGGCTGACATTATTCTTACCTTTAGGCTCTAGAGAAAATTCGTCGTACTCTTCATAAGTATAGGCGTCCACCTTGTTGAATATCACATATATAGGTTTATTGTCCGCCTTTATATCCCTCAGTGTCTGTTCTACAACTTCCATCTGTTCTTCAAAGCCCGGGTGAGATATATCTACTACGTGCACGAGAATATCAGCTTCCCTTACCTCATCCAATGTGCTTTTGAATGCTTCTATCAGCTGTGTAGGCAGTTTTCTTATGAATCCGACTGTGTCACTGAGCAAGAACGGAACATTCTCAATTACAACTTTTCTCACGGTTGTATCGAGTGTAGCGAACAATTTATTCTCCGCGAATACGTCGCTTTTTGACAGCAGATTCATCAATGTACTTTTACCTACATTCGTGTATCCTACAAGTGCCAATCTGACCATCTGGCCTCTATTTCCGCGTTGTGTGGCCATCTGACGGTCAACTTTCTTGAGCTGTTCCTTCAGTTTGGTTATCTTCTCCTTGACTATACGCCTGTCGATTTCTATCTGTGTTTCACCCATTCCTCCACGTGTTCCCATACCTCCTCTCTGTCTTTCCAGGTGAGTCCACATTCCGGCGAGTCTTGGTAGCATATAGTTGTATTTAGCCAATTCAACCTGCATTTTTGCGTATGCTGTCTTGGCTCTTTGAGCAAAAATTTCCAGAATAAGGCTTGTTCTGTCGATAACACTGCTGGTCTTTATTATCTTTTCGATATTTCTTTGCTGTGTGCCTGACAGTTCATCGTCAAATATCACGTACTTTATTTCATTTGCCTCGCAATAGTCGGCTATTTCCTGCAGTTTTCCGCTCCTTATATATGTCGCATTGTCCGGTCTATCCAATCTCTGAATGAATTGTTTGTCGCCAGTTGCTCCCGCAGTTTCCGCAAGAAATTCCAGTTCGTCCAGATATTCTATTACTTTACTTTCTTCGTCGTTATTTGTTATTATTCCGACGAATACCGCTTTCTCTATAGTATTCTCTGTCATATTATCTCGTATCCGTGTTGACTTTGAATTTTTGTCTTATTACCAAAAAAAGGCTATCCTGTTTGGGGACAGCCTTAATATATTCTTTTATTTGCTAAATTATCTCAACTGGAAGATAACAGGGAAGGTGTAGGTTACCTTAACTGCGCGGTCTCTCTGCTTTCCCGGTTTCCACTTAGGAGAGCTTGATACGACTCTGACTGCCTCTTTATCAAGTGATGAGTCAACGCCTCTCAATACTTTTACGTTTGTCACTGTTCCGTTTGCTTCTACGGTAAACTGAAGTGTAACACGTCCCTGTACACCGTTTTCCTTAGCGATTTCAGGATATACAAGCTTAGAGTTCACCCATTTAGAGAATTCGTTAGCATCTCCGCCGTTGAATGAAGGCTTCTCTTCAACGAGCTGGAATGGAATAGCCTCTTCTTCGACTGATTCCTCTTCCGGTGCTGAACCCTCGATATAGTCCATAATTTCTACTCCTGAATTGGCATCATCCTCAAGATTCTGGAACATACTGTCATCAACCTTGATATCATCATCGACGACGTCAATCTGGTCTGACAAGACAGGTATCTTTGGAGCTGCTTCCGGTGGTGGAGGTGTCTCCTGAGTTACAGGTACCATATCTTCAACCTCTACGGCAGCTGTTTCAGCTTCCAAAACTGCTACCTGCTTTTCTTTCGACGACCAGTTGATAGCCAGCAGAACTGCAACTAGTGCGACAGCAAAGCCGATTTCTGTAAAAAGAAGCCTTTTGTTTTCAAGGCTAGCTTTTTCTGTCTTTTTAACTTCCATATC
>CAVKAQ010000013.1:0-46497 GCA_963654225.1 Butyricicoccaceae bacterium
TCATTATTCCAAAGAGATTGGTCATGAGTGATATCTTTGAGCAAATCCACAATAAGTAATCCTCAATCAAATTTTTTGAGAGAAGCTAAACTTTTTGGAAATATTATGAATCAATTATTTAAAAGAATATTGTTCGTTGTAGTCGCCATCCAGCTGGCTCTCTGCGCTTCAATCAATGTCTTCGCGCAGAAGGTGTCGGTCTCAGGTGTCGTTAAAGACGCGGTTACAAATGAACCTCTTATCGGGGCTACCGTGATGGTCAAAGGAACCACGAACGGAGTCTCGACGGATGTCAATGGCGCTTACTCTATTCAGGCAGCTTCAACTGACGTCCTCGTTTGCCAGATCATCGGCTACAAGAACCAGGAAGCTACGGTCGGAACCCGTTCAAAGATTGACTTCGCTATGGCGGAAGACAATCAGATGCTCGAGGCGACTGTCGTTGTCGGTTACGGTACATTGAAGAAGACTCAGCTCGTCGGTTCAGTCGAGAACCTTGACGGAGATGCCATACTCGACCGCCCTAACGCGAACGTCACACGTTCATTGCAGGGACAGGTTGCGGGTTTGAACATTGTCCAGACTGACGGTAAGGCAACCCACTCCGGTAGCGTGTATATCCGTGGTAATGGAACTTCTTACAATACCAGAAAGGACTTCAGCGGAAGTGCCGCAGGTTCAAGTCACTCCATAGGAAATGAGGGCTCCGCTCTCGTTCTCATCGACGGCGTCGAGGGAAGTCTTTCTCAGGTCAATCCTTCAGATATCGAGACTGTCGCAGTCCTCAAGGATGCTTCTTCTGCCGCAATTTACGGTGCCAGAGCAGCTTACGGTGTGATTCTAGTTACTACCAAGAATGCTGACACGGACAAGATCACGGTTTCATATAACGGTTCGTTCTCTCTGAACAGCCGTATCGTGAAATGGGAAGACAACATCATCACTGACGGTCTTGAGTGGACAGAAGCGTTCTATGAATTCTATCAGAACGATGCCAGAGTACCTGGCTCTTCAGGAAAGACTCCTACCACCATCAACACTAACAACGTGGCGATGTCCGGTACGACTTATCTGGAGACTCTCAGGGCTTTGAAGAATGCCGGCTGGACATCACCTTACGGCGGTGTCGGTTCGTCAGGCCAGTATCTGTATTTCGGCAATTACAACTGGCTGGATCACGTTTACAAGGATTACACTACTTCCACTACTCACGACATCAGCGTGAGAGGTGCGACAAAGAAATTGACTTACAACCTTACTGGCCGCTACTTCCATCAGGGCGGTATCTACAAGATCGGAGACGAAAACTACAATACTTTCAATATCAGGGCAAAAGCCAAGTTGCAGATCAACAAATGGCTTTCAGTGGACAACAATACTTCCGTATTCAGAAGCAAATCCACTCAGCCTATGTTCACGACATCTTCTGCCATCGGTCACCAGATAGACCAGCACGGCCAGCCTGTTTTCGTTCCTAAAAATGAAGACGGCACCTGGACGCTTTCAGGTATCAAGACCGGTTACGCTTCATTCTTCGAGGGAAATACAGGTCAGGATGACTCCAACCTCGTAGTAAATTCCACTCTCGGTCTCACGATCGACATCGTTCCGGAAGTGTTGAAAATCCGCGGTGATTTCTCGTACAAGGCAACCAGAAGATGGAGAGAGCGCTATCGTGCACCACTTTCATTCTATGCAAAACCTGATGTAGCTACTGAATACGTGAACCAGGCAGGTTCTTACAAGAGCCGCTGGACATACGATACAGACTATATCGTGGCCAATGCAGTCCTCACCTGGACTCCGAAACTCGGCAAGAATCATGACCTTAACGTTGTCGGCGGTTGGAATCTTGAGAATTATCAGTACAACAGATTCTATTTCCAGAGAGCGGGAATGCTTTTCCCTGAGAAATATCAGTCTTTCGAACTTTTTGACGGTGAAATGAAAACCGAGCAGAACGACAGCAGCTACGGTATCGTAGGTTTCTTCGCGAGAGCCAACTACACGTTGCTCAGAAGATATATCTTCGAAGCTTCCGCACGCTATGACGGTTCTTCAAAGTTCCCTTCAAACTCACAGTGGGGCCTTTTCCCTTCATTCTCTCTCGGATGGCGTCTTTCAGAGGAGCCTTGGATGGAATGGTCAAAGAGTTGGCTCGACAACTTCAAGATCCGTGGCAACTACGGTTCGCTCGGCAACGGTACCATCTCTCCATACTCATATCTTGAGACAATGGGCATCAACAAGTCTTCTGTAGTGTTCGACGGCGGTTATGTGAATTATACCACCAACCCTTCGGTAGTGCCTTCTTCACTTACTTGGGAAACCGTTACCACTTATGATATCGGTCTTGACTTCGATATGCTCAAGAGCAGACTTTCATTCTCCGGTGACTACTACGTAAGAAACACCACGGACCTTATCACAAACGGATATGAACTCCCTCAGGTTTATGGTGCGAGCGCTCCTAAGGGTAACTACGGCGCCCTCCAGACCAAAGGATGGGAACTTACGCTTTCTTGGCGCGACTCGTTCAAGGTGGCCGGAAAGGACTTCAACTACAGCATCAAGGGAAGTGTCTGGGATACAAGAACTTGGGTAACGGAATATACTTCAAACTCAGGCGATATTCTTGACTACTACAAGGGCAAGGAACTCGGAGAAATCTGGGGATTCCGTACCGCCGGTATCTTCAAGGATAATGCTGAGGCAAATGCTTGGGCTACGGATTCTTACCACAAGAACGGCAGTAACTTCCGCGCTTACGCAGGTGACCTCAAATTCCTCGACCTCAACGGAGACGGCAAGATTGATTACGGTAAGGCTACATTGGATGACTGGGGTGACCTCGACAGAATCGGTAACACCACTCCGCGTTATCAGTATGGCGTGAACCTTGACTTCAAGTGGAACGGAATCGGTCTTTCACTGTTCTTCCAGGGCGTTGGAAAGCGTGACTGGTATCCAATGGTCGAGACCGCATATTTCTGGGGTCAGTACAACAGACCTTACTCCGCATATCTGATGAAGACTCAGACAGGAAACAATTATGCCCACATCGATTACAGTACGGAGAACTGGACTGTGACCAACTATGACAAGAATCCTTACTGGTCAAGACGTGTCGGATATTCTGCCAATAGAAACGTAGGTCCTCTTACAGTCGAGAATGACCACTATCTGCAGAATGCGGCTTACATCCGTCTCAAAAACCTTACTGTAGATTATTCTCTTCCTAAGAAGATTGTCGAGAAGATAGGAATGCAGGGCGCCAGAGTTTACTGCTCAATGGAAAACCTCTGGACCTGGTCTCCTATGTTCAAGCATACCGATATGTTTGACCCTGAGGGAATCGGCGTGGGTGACTCAGACTTCGACAGTACATCAAGCATAGGTCTTAGCGGTATCGGTGACGGTATGTCATATCCTATGCTTAGAACTTTCACATTCGGTATTAATTTAACATTCTAAGGTTCTGTCAATGATGAAAAAAGTTATATATATATTAGCCGGTTCACTGATGTTGTCAGGCTTGACTTCCTGCTCGGACTTTCTGTCCAGGGAGCCTATCAACAAGTTCAGTGCGGAAACATATTTCAAGAGCGAATCAGAGCTGGAGATGTATGCAAACGGTATGGTCCAGTCCTGGTTGCCGAATTATTCGTCACCTGCGGGCGGCGACGCATACAACGATCTTATCGCGACAAAGACAAGCAGCGACTTCTTCCGCCCCAGCGCAAACTGGGATTCTTCCAAGCAGACAGGCTGGTCAACCAGTGACTGGGCTTTCTTGAGAAGAGTGAACTATATGCTGAAGAATATGAACAAGGCCAAATCCAATGTAAGCTCGGAAATCTACAACCACTATGAGGGTGTAGCGAGATTCTGGAGGGCTATGAAATATGTCGCCAAAGTCCGCACATTCTCAAATGTGCCTTGGATAGAGGAATATCTTCAGCCTACTGACACTGCGGTCCTTTATGGAACCAGGGACGACAGGGAGTATGTCTTCCATAAGATAAGGGAGGACCTCGAGTTTGCCTGCGCCAACTGTATGGCGGGGAAATTCCATACTGACGGACGTGTGCGCGTGGACAAATATGTTGTCAATGCGTTGGCGTCAAGATATTTCCTCTATGAGGCTACGTTCAGAATGAATGTGAAGAACAATCCTTCGACCGGAAAGCCTTGGACAAACCAGTATGACACTGTAGATGAACTCCTTGAGCTTGCGGCAAATTGCGCCAAAACTGTGATTGACGAGGGCGGATTTACTCTGGTCAGCGATTACCCTTCATTGTTTACAAGCAACACGCTCCAGAAGAACGAAATCATCTGGGCCCGCTCATATTCAGGAGATCTGAATGTCCGTCACGAGTTGACAAGATATTTCCACTCTTCTACTATGGGTCAGCAGTATTCCGGTACCAAGGAACTTGTGGATATGTTCCTTAAGACTGACGGTACTCCTATCGATGTCAAGGCCGGGGCAGATCAGGTGTCCCTTACCGAAGAGTTCGAAGGACGTGATTCACGTCTCGCGGCTACCGTGCTCGGTCCTGGACACGCGATCATAAACGCTTCAAATCCTAACGAAAGGGTTGATTTCACTTTCTGCAAGACCGGTTATATGATCTGCAAATGGAGTGTTCCAGACGAGACTCATTTCCAGAACAGCATTGATGAGAATCCTATTTTGATTCTCCGTCTGGGCGAAGTCCTCCTGAACTATGCGGAAGCTATGAATGAGCTCGGCAAGATGACTGAGGAGGTCTGGAATTCTACTGTCGGCGCATTGCGCAAACGTGCAGGTGTCGAGAATATTTATCCTGGCGGTGCCGGATATTCCCGCGACGAATGGCTGTATGAATATTACAACAAGGGTCTTAGCCACGGTATGTACACCAAGGGAGATGTTGACGTGGCACTTGAAATCCGCCGTGAGAGAGTCGCTGAGCTTACATTCGAAGGCGCGCTCCGTCAGGCTGACGTGTACAGATACGGTCAGGGAGACCTTATTGCACGCAGATATGACAACAGCGGTTGGAGAGGTATCTATGTTGGCGACGGCTCCGATATGGACTTCGAGGATCAGACTTACACTTTCAACAGTTCCAAGACATCTACAAACAGCACGACCAACTATCCTATATCCGACAAGGCTTCAGCCAAGGATACAGACTGGTACATCGAGAACGGATTCCTTGTTTACAAATATGAGCTTCAGTGGGACGACAAGATGTACTCGCATCCGATTCCTACGACTGCGCTTAATCTTAATTCCAAGATCGGTCAGAACTACGGCTGGAATTGATAGGGTTCCAAGTAATACTTGAAAAATTAGTTTCGATATAAAATGAGAAGAATCACTTATATTTTTTGTTCCGCTTTGCTCGTGGCCGGTTTGTGCGGCTGCGAGAAGAGCGAGAGCGTTCCTGAAGGCGGAAAATCTTCAATACCTGTTCTGACGGAACTGAACGTCAACGAAATCAACGGCACCAAGATCGGTTTCGGTGTGGACCTTGCCGGTCTCGTTTCCGATGCCAATACCGGAAAGGGAATCGAAGGCATTGCGGTTACAGACGGATATCAGTTCGTGAAAACAGACGCCAACGGTGTCTATCAGATGAAAAGGAACGCTTTGTCACGCAAAGTTTACTATACTTTGCCTGCCGATTATCAGGTAGTGCTTGACAATGTATATCATCTTCCTATGTTTTATTCTCCTGGCATTATGTCCAAGAACAAATCATACAGATGCGATTTCAAACTGAAGAAGCTCAGCGCTCCCGAGACGGATTTCACAATGCTTATGATAGGTGACCCTCAGTGTCAGACCATTGACGAGGTCGCAAGATTCCTGGGCGAGACAATACCTGATATCAAGAAAACATTGGAAGGCAGCGATTATTCGCAGAATGTCTATGCGCTTACTCTCGGTGACGTTACATTTGACTCATATTACACGTTCAGCCCTATGGTGCAGGCTATGAAAAATGTTGTCGTAAACAACAGATATCTGCCTATCTTCAACAGCGCAGGTAACCACGACCACAACTCTCTCGTGTCTGCAACCGGCGACATCGAGGCTGACGACTACAATTCGCTTGAGGCTTATGTGAAGTATTTCGGTCCTACCGACTACTCGTTCGACCGTGGCAACGTGCATATCGTAGTTATGGACAATGTACTCGTCTCTACGCTTTCCAACAATTCCTCACCGAACTCTCATACCTGGAACTACACCAATGAGTTTACGGATACGCAGATGGAATGGCTGAGACAGGATATCGCCAATGTGGCTAATCCTGAGTCAAAGATGATATTCTTCTGCACTCACCAGCCTATAAGAAAGCAGGACGGTACCGGGAACTATGCTGAAGTTATGAAACTTATCAGCCAGTTCAGCGAGGCTCACATTATGGTGGGACATACTCACTACACTCAGAACTATATCCACGACTACTCCGGAAAGGAAATCTATGAGCATATCCACGGAGCTGCCTGTGGTGCGTGGTGGAACAGCAACAGCAATGTGACAGGTGCGCCTAACGGATACAACATCTTTACAGTGAAAGGCAACAAGGTTCAGGACTGGATTCTGAAGCCTACCAACAGAGATGCAGACTATCAGTTGAGGGTGTATGACGGAAATCAGGAGTTCGGTTCTGAAACTGATCCTGCAACAACGAAATATACTGTCACTTGGTCAAATCCAAGCCTGAAGATTGGCTCTTTGACTCTTAAGGGCAATGCTAATTTCAAGGACAGCTTTGTTGCAGAAGTGTTCGATGACGATGCAAAATACTGGACTCTTGAGATGTGGCAGAACGGCCAGAAGATAGGTGAATTCACCAGAGCGGCTGACAGCGGCATCTGCAATATGGCATTGTGCGCTTATTGGTTCAATGACAAAGGCAAGACCACTGATACTTGGAACAGTACAACTGCGAGCCACTATTGGTATTTCACTCCTGAGTCAAAGAATCCTGCCGAGGAGACTGGCTGGGAAGTGCGTGCAATACACAATTTCCCTAACGGTGCAAGCAAGACATTCGTATGTAACAAGCTTACCGTTGACTATTCAGAATTTTAGTATCTGAACATTTTCTAATATTTTGTTGGGCTGAGAAGTATTGTGAAACAGCTTCTTGACGCCTGAATTTGGTTTGTATCGTTCGGCAAGCTTTCCTATGTTCAGAAGGCTTGCCGAATATTTTTTGAAACTGAAAAGTGTCACTTTCAGGCCCTAATATGTTCAAAGGTGGATCAGTAATAATAATTCGGAGCGTTTTGCGACTCAAGGGGGCTGGGGAATACGGTCCCCAGTAAAACTTCAAATCGCTCCAGAGGAGCGAGAAAATACGGTCTTTCTTTGTGAAGGTGAGTTATATAGGAGGAATTTGAAATATTTAGTTATGAAAACTTTAAGATTATTATTTACAGCGTTGCTGCTTACTTCGTCTGTCGGAATGTTCGCGCAAGAACAGACCGTGCAGTTCTTTGCGCATCGCGCCAGCCGTTTCGAGTTTGACGAGAATACTCTTCCCGCATTCAAGGCTTGCTATAAGGCAGGTTTGCGCGGATATGAGACCGACATCCGTATGAGCCAGGACGGTGCGCTTGTCGTGAACCACGACGAGACCTTTGCCAGGCTGACCGGATGTGACGGCAAGGTGGAGTCCATGAACTCGGCTGACATACGCAAACTTACTACCTATCAGGGTAATAAGGTGCTTTTCCTTGATGAATTGATGAAATTCCTCAACAGCAAGGACGGGCTTTATGTCGAGTTTGAGATGAAGACAACTCCGGCTTCAAGTTATCCGGAGGAAAGGCTCAAGGAATATTGCGACAAACTTTACAGTGCGGTGATGCCGAAAAAGCCTGCAAATTCCACGTATCTATTCACTTCCAGCAACAAGGATGCGCTGAATATGATGCGCAACTTGCACCCGGATGCGGATTTGCTGATAATATTCAGCAAGCCGGTAAACGATGAGACGATTGCCGCCGCCGAGGCGATGAGTATCAAGCGTATCGGCTGCAATATGAACGGAACTACGCGTGCGGCAGTGAAGAAGGCGAAAGAAGCCGGACTGTATGTGTCCCTGTGGCCGTCAAGGTCTCAGGAGGACTTTATGCTCGGTGTTTATCTTGGAGCGGAATACCTGTGCTGTGACCGTGCTGTCGAGGTGAAGAAATTCCTTGACGAGAAAGCTACGTGGGTCAAGTATAAATGATGTTGTCTCCAAACGTCAGAAGATGAAACGGATATGGGCTGGAAATGAAAAGCGTGGGGATTTGTCGGCGTCTGTTTGATTGTAAAATGAAACATTTGTGAGTATATTTGTGGAATAGACAGTTAATAACGCGTTATAGAATGACATCTGAACAGAAGAAACGGTTTCAATATTGGCAGTGGCGTACCATCATAGGTACGATGATAGGGTATTCGATTTTTTATCTGGTGCGCAAGAACTTTTCTTTCGCGATACCCGGTCTTACGATAGAATACGGAATAACCAAGGCGACTTTCGGTGCGATTATCGCGATAGCAAGTTTCATTTACGGCGTGTCCAAGCTTGTAAACGGATTCCTCGCAGACCGTCTTGACGGACGTTGGCATATGGTTACCGGTCTGTCTGTCAGTGCTTTCGTTAATATTCTGTTCGGTGCGGGCGCTATGGTCTGCGCATATTTCGTGGGGACAGACCACGGACCGGTATTCGTCCATTATCTAGTGGTGCTGTTCGCCATACTTTATGTTGTGAACAACGCTTTTCAGGGGTGCGGGTTTCCTCCGTGCAATCGTCTGATTACTCACTGGGTCCCGCCTCACGAGCTCGCCACCAAGATGTCGATATGGAATACGTCACATTCAGTGGGCGCATTCATTGCGGCAATCCTTTGCGGTTACATAATGGGCCATACCGGTACTGATATGAGCGCTGACGCCGAAATGCGTGCGCGTGTCGTGGAAAATACTGCAAACATAACATCTTCAATGGACCCTGCCGCTGCCCAGTCTTATGTTGACAACGCTTTGCTGAACATAGGTTCTTGGCAGTGGGCGTTCTGGATTCCTGCGATAATAGCCGTCTTGGGCGTCATTTTCATCATTGTCACTTTGCGTGATACGCCTAAGTCGGTAGGTCTTCCTGAACTTGAAGGAACGAAATCCACCAAGGTTCAGTCGCCTGAGGAGAAAAAGGAATTCAACAAATTCATATTGAACAAGGTGATACTGAATCCAGTGGTATGGATTCTCGCCCTTGCAATATTCTTTGTCTATATCGTGCGTCTTGCCGTGCTTGACTGGGGCCCTTCATTCCTTCAGGAAAGCAGAGGCTTGTCGCCTGAACTTTCCGCTTGGACAGTCGCAATTTTCGAAGCTTTCGGCGTTGCCGGAATGATTGTCGCAGGAGTCGTGTCAGACAAATTGTTCAACGGAAGGTCTCAGCGGACCTGTGTCCTCTGTATGGTCGGAGTAATCATATTCCTTTGTCTTTTCTGCCTGCTTCCTAAGTCAACGAGCCCTGTGATTCTGATGCTGGTTCTTGCGTGCATCGGTTTCTTCCTTTATGGTCCTCAGGCACTTATCGGAGTCATCGCCTCAAATCAGGTGACACGTCGCGGAGCTTCGTCCGCAACCGGAATCATCGGCTTTGTCGCATATCTCAGCCCTATCATTTCCGGCTTTGTATTCGGACATATAGCAGACAATCCGAAATTCGGTTGGGAAGGCGTGTTCAAGATTATGATTGTTGTCGCTGTGCTGGGATTGGTGACGTTGCTGACTCTATGGAATAAGAAGACCGACGGCTACGAAGACGTTGACTAGAAAGCGGTCTGCGGCGTTATACGGCTTGCCCAAATCCTCACAACCGCAAGGTGGTTGCTCCGGTGTCGTATGGCTCTGCCGGAGCGTGGCCGGCCACGGCCTCGTGAGCGGCTCCCTGAGGAACAAAGTTCCGAAGGGTGGATGGAGCGAAGCGGAACTCCGGCGGAGCTATACGACAACGTATATGTGTCCAAATGAGAAAACTGACCTCATCAGGGGTCAGTTTCTCATTTTATGATGGTCTAAGTGTTATGCTATCAGTCATTTTCAACTTCCAGGACACCGCCTTTGCCGAACACGCGGTCAAGCAGAGTGTCGTAGATTCCGGCCCTCTTGCAGAGGTCGAACAGGTTGATTCTCCACCTCATAAGCTGGACATAATCCACCATCTTGCGGATCTGCTTGCGCGTAAGTCCGATGCTTTCTGGTCCGACAGGGGCTCCGACGCTTTTCATCAGTGACACCATCTTGTCATAGGTGTAAACCTGATTCTTGATTCTGGACTTCAAATCAAACCAGTTCTCCTTCACTGCGGTAAGCTGCTTGCGGACAGTTTCTTTGTCGCTGTATTTCTTGGTTATCTCCGTATATCCGAGCTTCGGAATAGGGAAGTCGCTGAATATTTCCAGCGCGCGTTTCTGCTCCTCCTCAAGTGAAGGCCAGGCATTTACGCATTTGTCAATGTCAAGTGAGCTGAGGTCCATCTTAAGGAACTCGTCGAAGCAGGCGCTCATAATTACAGTCCCCATTGCGCATTGGAATCCGTGTGACTGGAATTTGCCGTGATACCTGTATTCTGTCATATCCAGATAGTGGCTGAAGAGATGTTCGGAGCAGGATGCAGGACGGCTGGTCTGGGCAATCTGCATCGCAAGTCCGGTGAATGTAAGTCCTACGAACAGGTCACCGACAGCGTCCGGTTCTCCGGCTGCAATGCGTTCATTTTCAGCAAGAATGCTGTTTAACGTGTCGTTCACCAGATGCCAGGCAACCGGAATAATCGGTTCTGTGCCGAACAAGTCTGCTATCATCCATTCCGCTCCGGATGTCACTTTCGCGGCAAGGTCGCCATAACCGGCTGCAGTCATAGCTTTAGGCGCGTTTGCAAGCACTACATTGTCGGCAAGGATGACTTTAGGGGCGTGAGCGTCGATGGTCATCTTGGACCCTTCAACGATTATGGATGCTCCGGCTGAAGCATATCCGTCAACGGATGCGGCCGTGGCGACTACCATATAAGGCGTTTTGTGATGGAACGCGGCTACTTTGCAGAGGTCATTTATGACGCCTGAGCCTACTGCGACAGGAGTCGCTTTGAAATCATCCAGAAGGGCGTCAATTCTTTCGACCAAACTGTATTCCGCGTGAAATTCATCTTCCTCGAAAATATATGTTTTGCAGGATATTCCGGCACCTTCCAGATAGTCGGTGACATCCTTTCCGGCTGCCTTCCAGGTATTGTGGTCTGCAACCACCAAGGCTTTGGCATCTTCGCCGAAATTGTTTCTGAAGAGCTCCGGAGCGCGTTTCAGCACATCATTGCCGAACTCAAAACATTTGGTGTCTACAGCCATCTGTAAGGCATCGTCAAGTTGTTTTCTGAAATCCATAGTATTGTGATATTAATATGTTTCCGTATCAGTGAATCGTAATGCTTACAGCCTTTACACCGAGTTCAATCAGTGTGGCGACAGAATCAGGGTCGGCTCCCATTTCTCCGCAGATTTCCGAGTCTATTCCGGCGTTGTCCGCGGCATCGACAAGTATCTTGATGCTGTCCAGCACGGCTTTGTCTTTCCAATTGTAAAGCGTCGCGACGTCGCTGTTCCCGCGGTCCGCCACCATAATGTATTGGGTGAGGTCATTGGACCCGATGCTGAAGAAATCGACTCCGGCGGCGAAGTCCTTGGCTTTCATAACAGTTGCAGGCGTCTCCGTCATTATGCCGACAGGAATGTTTTCGTCGAAAGCCAGGTGCTCATTTCTTAGCTCATTCTTGCACTCTTCGATAACCTTATATGTCTGCTCCAATTCATCGAGGGTGCACAGCATAGGAATCATTATCCTTACATTTCCGAACGCGCTTGCGCGGAGAATGGCGCGAAGCTGGGGCTTGAATATCTCGGGATGTATAAGACAGAGGCGTATAGCCCGGCATCCGAGGAAAGGATTTTCCTCTTTCTTTTGCTCGAGGTATGGCAGAGATTTGTCTCCGCCTATGTCCAATGTGCGGATTGTCAACTGTTTGCCCTTGCATATTTCTGCGGCCGACTTGTAAATCTCGAATTGGAAGTCTTCGTCAGGCATTCCTTCAGGGTGCGACATGAACAGGAATTCGCTACGGAACAGCCCGATGCCTTCAGCGCCAGCGTCTATTGCGTGCCGGACGTCATCTATATTCCCGGCATTCGCGAAAACTTTCACTCCGGCTTCTGCGTAAGTCTGCATAATTCTGGAGATGGACGGAGATATTCCGGAAGAATATTTCTTGCTGTATGCTTGAGCTTCAGCCAGTGCCTTCGCGTCAGGATTTACTGTTACCAAACCATTGTCGGCATCAAGAATGACGGCATCGCCGGTCTTGATTGACGTTGTGCATCCTTTGACGCCGGTAAGCATCGGTATGCCCTTGGCTTTGGCGATGATGCAGATGTGCCCTGTCCTGTTGCCGAATTCTGAAATCAGCCCGCACACACGGGTGAAATCAATGGATTCCGCGTCAGACGGGAAAAATTCTTCTGCCACAAGAATGTCTTTCTTAATGTTTTCCTTCTGTGATTTCTCGTGCGCCTCGGATAGTTTGCAGTCGGACGCAAGTCTGTTTCTGCATTCGTCTGGATTGGCAATTATTTTCTTCAAGTGGCAGAAAACATCCCTCAGGTCATCTTTTCTGGCACGCAGATATTCGTCATCTATCTTGTCGAAGACGGCAGAGAGCTCGGTGCAAGCTTTTTCCGCTGCCTCGTAGAGCTTCAGCCCTTCATTCAATGCGGATTCGATATTTTCGCGTAACATCGGATCTTCAGCAATCTCGGCGTGCGCCAGGAAGATTTCGTCTTTTTTCGACAGGACGTCGTACTCTTTTTTGAGAAGTTCCAATGCCTCGTCGAGAGTTATGCCGGACTCTGCCGGTGTGCAATTCGGCTCTGTCTCTTTTGCCCAGACTACGGCATTGCCTAATGCGAATCCCCAAGACTTTGAGGGCGTTTCCAATATCAGTTTTTCGTTGCTCATCACTATGAAATTATTAAGAAGTGTCTTGAATGGCTTATGAATTATCTTGAGCTATTTCAGATTCCGTATGAATTCCGCTGTTTCACCGGCAATCTGGGCTTCATTTTCGCCTTCTGCGCAGATTTCCAATGCTGTCCCATTCTTGATTCCGAGAGCCAATACTGAAATGATGCTGGCTCCGTTCGCGCTCTTGCCGTTGGCTTTCAGGGTGACCTTTGCAGGGGCGAATCCCTTTATCATTTTTACGAGATCTGATGCCGGCCTCGCGTGTATTCCGTTTTCAGCTTCTACGGTGACATTTGTTGTAGTCATACCTATTGTATATTATTGCTAGTCAATATGTTGAAAATCTCTTTCCGGTCTTTTGCCGTCATAAGCGCGTGCAGTTTGTCTTCATCTTCAAACGCTTCGCTCAATGATGCAAGAATGTCGATGTGGTCATCACCTTTTCCGGCGATTCCCACGATGATATATGCCTTTTCTTCGCCAAAATCCACTCCGTCAGGGTATTGCAGGAATACGACGCCGGAGTTCAGAATGCTTTTCTTTGCCTTGTCAGTTCCGTGCGGAATTGCGATGCCCATTCCCAGATAGGTGGTCGTTATCCTCTCCCTCTCAAGCATTGCCTCGGCATATCCTTTTCTGACATATCCGCGACTCTCAAGAAGCCTTCCCGCGCGGAGAATTGCATCTTCCTTGCTCTCTGACTGCAGCCCCGTGAGAATGTTGCCAACGGAAAGTACATCGCTGGCCGCATCATCCGCGATTGCGTAAGATTCTGCACTTGCTGCAGCTAAGGAATGTGAAGCGGCGGGTGAAACTCCTGTATTCTGTAAATCAGTGGCTGTGAGAGATATACTTGGTAAGTTAATGGCGTTACAGTTAGTTATGACGTCGAGCAGTTTGTCGAGGTTCGGGTCGGAGATGAAATTGTCAATGCAGATTATGGTTGCGCTTTTACCTCCGGACTCCGCATTGGTCTTGACCCGTCGCTCCGCCCTGGACTGTAACGACCTCTGGCACACGACAATGTCTGTGTCTTCCGGTATTGAATCGATGGCGCAGTTGCTTATCAGTGCGTCTGAGCCTGTCTGCTCAGCTCTCTTTCTGAATTTAGTGGCACCCAGTGCGCTGGAGCCCATTCCGGCATCGCAGGCGAACATAATTTTCAGAGGCCCTTCTCTGCGGCTCAGTTTTGAGACGATGTCATCGGAATTGTCGCTCCCGTTGTTGTCTTCACTGTTGTTGCTTTCGCCGGGCGTGCCTTTGCCGGAGCAACCATCAGCAGGGATGTCCTCTTTCCCGCTGTGCCGGATGATAGGTATGGCGATAAGCAGTGAGACGGCGGTGGCAATCAGAACGCCGCAGAGAACAAGGAATGTCTCACCCTTGGGCGCCATCGCAAGTATTGCGATAATGCTTCCAGGTGATGCCGGGGCGACCAATCCGACTCCTGCTATGCTGAAAAACAGCAGACTGGCCGCGCTTCCTGCTATAAGTGCCACCAGCAGAAGCGGCTTAGCCAATACGTATGGAAAATAGATTTCGTGTATTCCTCCGAGAAGATGGATTACTGCGGCGCCCGGTGCTGAACTCTTGCTGTTTCCACGTCCTGCAATCCAGTATGCAAGCAGGATTCCGAATCCTGCGCCCGGATTCGCTTCAATCAGGAACATTATGGATTGTCCGAATTCGTGCACTTGTTCGATGCCGATAGGGGAGAAGATTCCGTGATTGATGGCGTTGTTGAGGAACAGGACTTTTGCCGGTTCGACGACTATTGAAATAAGCGGCAGAAGTTTGTGCGAAATGACTGTCTGTGCGGCCTTGCTGAGGATATCTGTAATCCATTCGACAGCGCTTCCGATGATGCAGAATCCCAGAATCGCCAGCAACATTCCGATTATTCCGATTGAAAAGTTGTTGACCAGCATCTCGAATCCGCTTCGGATGCGTCCTTGTGTGAGTTTGTCGAATTTCTTGATTGCGAGGCCTCCGAGCGGACCCATTATCATTGCCCCGATGAACATCGGAATGTCTGTCCCTGCAATGACTCCGACGGTTGCTATTGCTCCGGTCACTCCGCCTCTGTCGCCGGCAATGTTCTTTCCGGCCGTATATGCTATGAGAATAGGCAGGAGATAGTTCAATGCAGGCGCCACCATCTTCGCCAGATTCTCGTTTGGCCACCACCCTGACGGGATGAAAAGTGCTGTTATGAGCCCCCAGGCAATAAACGCCCCTATGTTGGGCATAATCATCGCGCTCAGCGCCTGCCCCGTTCTCATCACAATATCCTTGAGTCTCATATTTCCCGGTTATGAATGTTGCTCAGCAATATTCTCAATTACATCTTTCAAATTTACGTAAAAGCCGGCATTTTGTCAATTTTCTTGCTTCACTTGTCACAACGTCGTTTTCTTTCACTTGCACTACTTCTTCTATTTGAAATTGTTCTAGAAAAATGTAAAACTATAATCAATAAAATTATTATATGGATAGATGTAAATAATACCAAATAGAACCACCACGTAAATGCTGCTCCACCAGCCCCTTTATTGGTCATTAAGTAGTACAAAGGAAATGAATAAACAATAAACACAATAACATTTATTGAACATTTTTTGTGACTAATAAAAATCCATTCTATTAGTAGTAAAAATATGCATATTAAAGAAATAGCATATACGATTATATTATCATTCATATTTATATTTTAAATTGTAATCATTAGCAATTACAGGCTGAAGGTAAAAAAATGAAATGAGGACTAAAAAACTTTTTAGCCCTCATTATATTATCAGCTTGGAGCTTGCTTCTCCTTGCTATGAAAATCCTAAGACAAAGGTAGAAAAAATATTTGTTCTACAATAGTGTGGAGAAAACTTCTACCTTGCTAAAAGATTCAGCGGATGCTGCAGTGCGAACAGATTGTTGGTCTGCTGGAAGGAAGCCTTTACGGCAACGTCTGCAGAACATCTGATATCTCTTGAAGATGAGCCGATGAGGAACTTCCAGTTGCCTTCTGAAACTGACCATCCGGCTTTCTCTGTGTCATAAGATGCCAAATCTGAAGCATTTACCTTAAGTGCTACAGTGCAGGTCTCGCCAGGCTGAAGAACAGGAGTTTTCGCGTAAGCCTTCAACTCTTTCTCCGGCTTGTCCGCAGCCTTGCTGTCAGGGTAAGAAGCATAAAGTTCTACGACTTCGCGACCGGCGGTCTTGCCGCTGTTGCGGATGTCAACATTGACCGTAAATGTTCCGTCTGCCTCCTTGACTTCAGGTTTTCCATATTCGAAAGTGGTGTAGGATAAGCCGTAGCCGAACGGATATGACACCTCTTTGCCGAAGCTGTCGAAATATCTGTATCCTACGAATATGTCCTCATCATAGTTGGTGTAATCCCAATTCTTCTTGTTTCCTTCCCCCTCTTTCATATTCTTGAAATCCATACTGCTCATAGCGCCGTCGGTAGGGAAGTTGTCAGATGAAGCGGCGTCCTGGAATCTTACAGGGAATGTCATAGTAAGCTTGCCAGAAGGGTTGACCTTGCCGCTGATGACATCGGCGACGCTGTTTCCGCCTTCCTGTCCAGCCTGCCAAGCGCAAAGAATTGCATCCGGCTTGTCCTTCCAAGATGAAGTCTCGATGACTCCACCGATATTGAGAAGCACGAGAACTTTCTTTCCCGCCGCGTGGAATGCGCCGCATACGTCTTCGATAAGTTTTCTCTCAGCTTTGGAAATCTCGAAGTCAGCCGCTGTCCTGTCAAGGAACTCTCCGGAGAGTCTTCCGATGGTTACGATGGCGAAATCATTCTCCGCTGCATTCTTCCTGATGATATCGGACTTGATTACAAGCTCTTCAGGTCTGCCGACAGGCAAGAATTTGGCCATCGGGTTGTCTTTCAACTTTTCAAGTTTGTCGGCGCGGTCCTTCTCGATATATTCGCGATAGGTGTCCTTAAGAGACTGGTCAACGTTGAATCCGGCATTCTCAAGCCCTTCAGGGAGTGATATCGTGTATGCTCTGTTGACGTTGCCGGAGCCGGTGCCTCCTGCTATGAAATCGTAAGAAGTGCAGCCGTAAAGAGAAACCTTCAAGCCTGACTGAATAGGAAGCGCATTCTCATTCTTGAGAAGAACCATTCCATCTGCGCCGGCCTGCCTTGTAACCAGTGCGTGAGCCTTGAGGTCCGGTTTGTTGGAATATTTGTATCCCTTGAATTTAGGCGATTTGACAATCAGTTCAAGTGCCCTTCTGACATTTCTGTCAATGACAGACTCGTCAAGAGAACCGTCGTTGAGAGCGTTGAGAATTGCGGTGTATTGCTTTTCATAGCCCGGCTGAAGCATATCGTTTCCTGCTTTCATCTGAGCTACAGGATCTTTGCCTCCGAACCAGTCGGTCATAACCATTCCTTTGAATCCCCACTCGTCACGCAGAAGCGTGGTGAGCAATTCTGGGCTCTGTGAAGCGTAAACTCCGTTTATCTGGTTGTAGGAGGACATTACCGTCCACGGCTGGCTCTCCTTTACGGCGATTTCAAAGCCCTTCAGATAGATTTCCCTCAATGCTCGCGGAGAAACCCTGGCATCAGTGTTCATTCTGTTGCTTTCCTGGTTGTTCACCGCGAAATGCTTGATGGAAGTGCCCACTCCGTTGCTCTGTACGCCATTGACATAAGCCGCGGCTGTCTTGCCGGCCACGAGAGGGTCTTCGGAGTAGTATTCGAAGTTTCTTCCGCACAGAGGATTTCTGTGGATGTTCAATGCCGGTGCAAGGTAAACGTCGGCTCCGTATTCGATGACCTCATTTCCCATCGCCTTGCCGACTTCTTCCACAAGTTCGGTGTCCCACGTACTAGCCAATGCAGTTCCTATAGGGAAATGTGTGCAATAGTATGTGTTAGGGGCATCTTTTCTGGTCGGATCGATTCTGAGTCCTGCAGGGCCGTCTGCCAGTACGATTGAAGGGATTCCAAGTCTAGGAATAGGATATGTGGTGCCGGCTGCGCCCGGAACAATGCTCTTGGTTTCTCCGACCACGGCGCTGTCTCCGGAATCCATTCCGGCCATTCCCGTACCTATCAGCAGGCGGACTTTCTCCTCCCTTGTCATTGCCCCCAAGACCTTGTCGATTGAAGCCTTTCCAAGCTGCGGCGTCTTAGAATTGCAGGCAATCAGTGATGCTCCTGTCATAAGCAGTATGCCTATTTTTTTAATTTCCATAAATTTAGCGTTTTATGTTCTTTATTTGAAAAGCTGAGGTACAAATTCAGTCAGATAGATTCTCCAGTTCTTCCAGATGTGGCCTTCGCCAGTCTCGTAATAGGTATATTTGTATCCTGCATCGTCAAGCTTCTTGCGGAAATCGCAGTTGGCGTTGTAGAGGAAATCTTCGTTGCCGATACCTATCCAGTACAATGCCGGTTTCTTGGAGAACTGAACCTTGAGCTTCTCGTCAAGATTGGAGTAAACCTCTGACTGTGCACCTTCGTGAGGAAGAATAGCCGCAGAGAACAGTCCGACATAATTGAACATATCAGGATATTGCTTCGAGATATGGAGAGAATGGAAACCGCCCATTGACAGGCCAGCGATTGCGCGTCCTTCCTTCTTCTTGATTGTGCGGTAGTGGCTGTCGATGTAATTGACAACGTCAGGGAATGCCAGCTCGAATGCTCCGTCCATTGTCTTAGGCTGCTGCATATTAGGCTGAACAAGACCGAGAGAAGACTGTCCCGGAGCGGCTTCCTGCGCCGCATTGCCGTTGGTCATCACGACAATCATAGGCTTTGCCTTGCCGGCTGCGATCAGATTGTCCAGAATCTGGGATGCGCGTCCGAGGTCCATCCAGGCCTCTTCGTCTCCGCCCATTCCGTGAAGCAGATAGAATACAGGGTATTTGGTCTTTCCGCTGTCCTCATAGCCTGCAGGTGTATAGACGGTCATTCTGCGTTTCATTCCCAAGCCGGGGCTGTCGTACCATACTTTCGACACCGTTCCGTGAGGTACTTCGTGCACGCCGTAGAGGTCAGCGCGGTCGCCGCCGATGATGAAGATGTTGGTTACGGAATTTACGTCCCTGTTCATAAATACATTGGAAGGGTCCATTACTTTGAGCCCGTCAACAATGAACGAGTAGCTGTAAAGTTCCGGTGCCAGAACGTCGGTGGTGTATTCCCATACTCCGCCCTGACCTTCTGTCAGGTCTGCCGTGCCAGGGCCGTTGAATTCCCCGAAAGGCGTCTTGATTTTCTGTGACGGGAGGAAATCTCCTGTAACCTGTACCTTGACGGCCTTGGGAGCCGCGAAACGGAATGTCACGGTGTTGTTCTCGTGAATCTCAGGAGATACGATTCTCGAGCCGCCCCACAACGCCTGCTGGGCAAATGAAGTGACTCCGATCAGCATTGCTGTCGCCAACGAAATGATTCTTTTCATAACTGTAATATTTTGTGTTTTTGTTTATTTCAATTCTTGAATATGTCTGTCTGATGATGTGCAAGGTGCCCATTCAGGGAGACCTTCGCCGTTCGGATTGCCATATTTGGCGAAATTGGTCCAGTAGCTGACCATCTTTTCGCTCAATTCGTAGTCGTGGGCTTCCATAGGCCTCCAGCATCTTCCGAGAGTGCCGAATACGTACCATAATTCGGAAGAATGGAATGCCCCCTTCATATCGCCGAACCCGCCTGACTGCATCGTGTCTTCGCCCGGAAGGTCTCTGCTGAAAAGATATACGAATGCCGGCTTTCTGCCCTGGGATTCAAGCAGAAGGCTCCAATCTACGGCCGCCTTGTTCATTACGTTCGGCATAATGTCCTCGGACGTGTAGCCTATCATATATGGAATGTCAAGTTCCTTTCCGCTCTTTGCGGTTTCATCGGTAGAGGCTGTCAGGAGCGTCCCGTCAATGCACGGGCCGTAAGGCAGTCCGCTGAATGTCTTCTGCGTTTTCATATAGTTGCCGAGCACTTCTCCGAATTTCTCGGCAGGGCAGGCGCGCATCTGCTCGAGAGTCGTCATTCCGGATTCATCCCACATAGCTTTGCCTTTGGCTTCAGCGTCTTTCAGCGGTGTGCCGCCAATGATGCCGCCCAGACCGCCTCCGCTCTGGATTATAGCCTTGCTGATCAGCCCTTCAGTGAGAGGGGAGCTGATGAGTGCCTGGACGCTTCCCGCTCCGGCGCTCTGTCCGAATACGGTGACGTTTTCCGGGTCTCCTCCGAATGCGGAGATGTTGTTGTGCACCCATCTGAGCGCCGCAATCTGGTCATATAGCCCGTAGTTGCCGGAGCCTTTCCCTCCATTCTCCTCATCCAGAAGAGGATGCGCGAGAAAACCGCACATTCCAAGCCTGTAGTTGATGGTGACAAGAATGACATCTTTTGCCGCCATCGCTTCTCCGCCGAACTCGATCTCATAACCGTATCCGTTCATAAAACCGCCGCCGTGAATCCAGACCATTACCGGAAGTTTCTTGTGAGTCCCTGCGGCAGGTGTCCAGACATTGAGATACAGGCAGTCTTCGCTTTTCTCCGGAGTGCCTTCCTGGTAGAATTCCTTCCAATAGAAGGTCCCTTCAGCTGAACCGCCCTGCAATGAAGCCGGACCGAATTTGTCGCAGGCTCTTACGCCTTTCCAATGTTTTGCGGGCTGAGGCTGTCTCCATCTCAGTTCACCGACAGGAGGCGCGGCGTAAGGTATTCCCTTATACACGCTGACCCCATTTTCGGTGACGCCCGAAATTTTGCCGCTTTCTATCTTCAGTACCGGTGTCTGCGCTGCGGCCGGAAGGACCGCAAGCAGTAGCGCAGAGGCCAATAATGTTAGTTTCATATAGAATAAAATTTTTCTATTATCTAAAATTTTCTAATCCAAAAGTCTTGTCTTGTCCGTCCAAACTATAATCCTCGCTCCGCTGGAGCGAAAAGAAGTTTGATTGGGGAGCGGACTCCCCAAACCCCTTGGGTCGCAAAGCAAAATAATAAACTTCTCGTATCCTGTTGGAACTTCTTGATCCAAAAGTCTTGTCCGTCCAAACTATAATCCTCGCTCCGCTGGAGCGAAAAGAAGTTTGATTGGGGAGCGGACTCCCCAAACCCCTTGGGTCGCAAAGCAAAATAATAAACTTCTCGTATCCTGTTGGAACTTCTTGATCCAAAAGTCTTGTCCGTCCAAACTATAATCCTCGCTCCGCTGGAGCGAAAAGAAGTTTGATTGGGGAGCGGACTCCCCAAACCCCTTGGGTCGCAAAGCTCCGATTGTTTCCGAGTAAGGACTTATAAGTCAATACTTCTGGAATAATATGTTTCTATAAATCAATTTTGCCGATATATTCAGCGAATACGTCGCTGTTGTTAATCGTTATCGTATAGTTGTCATTCTTCTTTGTCACCTTTATGTCTCCCTCCTCAATGTGGATGCCTGTGGCTGAATCGTTCTCTACAGTGAACCAGCAGGTTCCCCAGTTTGTCATAGTCATACCCCAGAATTCGGTGTCATAACCCTGTATGTAGTTTCCGACTGTCGCAGAGCCGTTTGCCGCCGGCGTGTATGTGCCTTCCGCAAGCGTTGAGGTCGCGCTTATGAAGTCAATGGAAACATAGTTTCCGCTTCCTGTGATAGTGACTCCGTATGCGCCGCTTGTGGCTGTGAGCCCTGATGTTCCGGCTTTGACCGTAATCAGCACAGTGCCGTCGCCTTGTGCCTGAGCACTGGCATAGAGCAACTGTGGCAGGTTCAACGCTTCCACAACTTTTTCATAAACTATTTCTCCTGAGAAATGGATTTTGATGACCTTTCCGTTGTCAAGTGTCAGCGCTCCTTTGAATTCGTAGTCGCTTTCGTTACTGTTCTTGACTTGGATGCTTCCGCTTGTCACTGCTGAAGAACCGTCAGATTTGGAGGTCCAGACAGCATTCGAATAGGTGCCGTTATTGCCGGTCGATCCGGAGATTGTGTAGGTCTGTGGTACCAGGTAGTATTTGTCGGCAGTGAAGTCTACAGAGAATGTTCCTTCCGTACTGCTCAACTTTACCGTGAACACTCTGGTTCCGTTGTCCAGCTTCTCCTCATTCCTATCCGCAAGCGTGGTCAGTTCAATGCTTTCAGGTACAGGGTATTTGCCTGTAAGCGGGTCGATTGCACTCTCGTCGCACCCGAAAGCCATAAAGCAAATCGTTGTAAATATAAGGATTCGTTTCATATTCTCAAAATTTATTTTACCAATTCGGATTCTGTTTCACATTCTTGTTCAATGTGACTTCGGTGTCAGGGAACGGAAGCAGTTCGTGCTTTCCGGTCTTGTATCCATACACGGTCTTGTTGTAAACTTCCCAACGCTCAGTGCCGTTGGAACCGAACCAAGGAGTCTGTTTGCCCTGGTCTTTGAGTTTGTCGGCCGCAATGCCCCATCTCTGCATATCCTGGAATCTTACGCATTCTCCGCAGAGCTCAAGCCTCTTTTCCAGCATAATTGCGTTCATATCAACGCTTGTCAGTTCCGGAAGATGTGCGCGGGTTCTGACCTTGTTGATATATTTGAGGGCCTTGGACTGGTCTCCGCCTTTCACGTGAGCCTCGGCGGCAAGCAGAAGAACTTCTGCATAGCGCATATAGCGGCAATTGTTGTGAGACGAGAACCATCCTCCGGAGATCATTTCATCAGCGACGACTCTGCTCTTCCACCAGAAATATCCTTCGTGGCCGTACATCTCCTTTCCGTCGATAATCTTGTCCCCCTGGGCGAGGACTTTGTCATAGGATTTTATCGTGGAATTAAGTCTGTAGCCTTCAGTGCCTTCGCTTGATACGAAAGCGTCGTAGAGGTCTTTCTGAGGATTGCAGAAGCCCCAGCAGTTGTTGTAGATTCCGGATGTGATTTCCATACGGTCTCCTCTCCAGCCGAGCATTGCCGAGAACAATGACCAGTTGGTGAATGCGTTGTTAGGGTCGTTCAGACGGTTGATTTCGAATAGGGATTCGCAGTTGTTTTCCGCGTTGTACATCAGGAGATCCTCATATTTTCCCTGATACAGGTCATATTTGCCGTCCTCAATCATATCGTCGAGGATTTCGCAGGCCTCGGACCATTTCTGCTGGAATACATAAGCCTTGCCGAGGAGCGCCTTCGCGAATTGCAGTTTGACATTGTAGTTTGAATCATCGTTCACGCCGCTCTTTTCCATAAGACAGCCTGATTCGATGGCGGCCTTGAGGTCGGATTCCACGAGATTCCAAAGCTTTTCAGGGTCGCCGTTGGCCATTTTGTACTCCGAAGGCTCAAGCGGGTGATCTACAAGTGGCGGGGTACCCCACATCGAGATGAGATCTATATATATGAAGGCTCTGAAGACGCGCGCTTCGGCTCTGGCTCTTTTCTGGACAGGCGTTCCGTCAGGAACATATTGAAGTACTACATTGCTCAGATATATAACCTGATAGTAATTCTGGAAGAGTCCGAGAATCATAGAGTGGTCTGCGCTGAATGTGAACTCGTTGAGTTTTTCCATATCGGCGTTGTCGCCACGTCCGCCACCTCCGCACCAGAAATCGTCGGACAGCATATTCTTCAGAAAGAAGTAGTTGTAGTAGATTCCGGCGAACTGGGCGTAAACTGCGGTTATCGCTTCCTCCGCCTCTTCGTCCGTCTTGTAGAAGGTCTCAGGAGACGTTGCGCCGTGCTGGTCTATGTCAAGCATTCCGTTGCACGAGCAGAAGATTCCTGAAGCAACGGCGACCAGGCTGATTATCAATCCATTTATATATTTCATAGCTATATGTGCGTTAGAAGTTCAGATTAAGTCCAAATACAAGTTTCCTTGCTGAAGGGTAGTATCCCTTGTCGATACCGGTGGCATTGCCGACTCCGGTGACTTCAGGGTCGAATCCCGGGTAGGACGTGAATGTGAAGAAATCATCCAGAGAACAGTACACTCTCACGTGGTTGATTTTCACTTTGTTCAAAAGGGACTTCGGCAGAGAATATCCCAACTGTATCTGCTTGATTTTGAAATAAGAACCGTCGAATACCATACCGCTGCTGAGCCAGTACTTGTCGATGTCGGTAGCGCCCGGACGAGGTCTGGTGGCGTTGGTGTGGGTCGGGGTCCATCTGTCGGTGTACAGCAATTTGAGTTTGTTGGCCTGGAGTCTGTCGCCACGGCCGCTGCAGCTCATAATTTCATTCCCCTGTGCGCCGGTTCCGAATACAGTGAGGTCAAAGCCTTTGTATGAAGCGTTGATGGTGATACCGTACGTGAAATCAGGGATACCGCTTCCGATCATCATCTTGTCTGAATCGTTGATGACACCGTTCTGGTCCTTGTCCACGAAAACAGGGTCTCCTGTCTCGGCGTCGATGTGGTCGAGCTTATATCCTCGGAAATACCATGCAGGATAGCCTTTCTCGAACACTGTAACACCGCTTGCCGTATGGAAGCTGGCTCCGTTGATGCGGTCAAGAGATTCGTGGATATATGTCACTTCATTCTTGAGGGTCGCCAGGTTGCCTCTGATGCTGTAATTGAAATCTCCGATATTGTCTTTCCACCCGAGTTCGAGTTCGACACCCTTGTTCTCGATGTTGCCGGCATTCACCGGAGATGCGGTGTTTCCTACGATTGTGGATGGCGTAATACCGGTGACGATCAGGTCTTTAGTCTTCTTGGTGTACCAGTCGGCGGTGAATGTGAGCCTGTCCTTGAAGAATCTTGCGTCGATACCGAGGTCAAGCTGTTCGGATGTCTCCCATTTCAGCTCGTTGTTTCCGGTCGAAGACGGACTTGAGCCTGTGGTATATACCAGTTCATTGGTATAAGGGTATGAAACACTTGAAGATATGGATGACAAGTATGAGTATGAACCCAGGCTTGAAGTGGTACCGTTCTGACCCCAGCTTCCGCGAATCTTGAGGTGAGAGAGCCAGTTCTTGGCGCTCTGCATAAAGTTCTCCTGAGAGATGGTCCAGCCGACTGACGCTGCAGGGAAATATCCCCACCTCTTGGCAACCGGAAGTACGGAAGAGTCAGCCGCGTCGGCTCTGAGTGAGAACTGTGCCATATATTTGCCGGCATAGTCATAATTGAGACGTCCGAAATAAGCGAGTTTTCTTCCGATTATCTCTTCACCGCCATAGACAGTCTTTACTGCAGTCGCGGTAGCATAAGCGAAGTATGCATATCTCGGGTCGTCTTTCTTGAATCCGAAATCGCCGTCGCCTCCGGTCACGTTGCCGGTAACGTAGAAAGAACTGTTGTCAATGAATGAGGTTCCGACCATTGCGGAAAGGTTGTGCTTCCCGAAACTGTGCATATAGTTCGCGAAGTTCTCCCACTGCAGATAGATTGGAGTCGATGCTGAAGCATTGACTGACATATAGTTCTGGTTGATGGTAGTGTTTACGAAGAAATCGTTGTTGACAGTGTAGCTTCTGGCCGCTGAAAGCCTGTATCCGAGCCTGCTGGTGAGCACGAGCCCTCTGACCGGTTTCAGGTTGGCGTAGATGACACCGTTGATGTTGTATCCTGTGCTTGTGGACTGGCTCTTGTCCCTCATTATATAAGGGTTGTAGTTGTCGGTCTCCTGATATGCTGATGTCGAGTAGTAGTTGCCGTCTTTGTCGGTAAGATAATGTTTGCCGGCATCCACCATAGTCTGCATATGCTCCGGAAGGTTGTCCGGTGAATATTTGACCGGAGTGAGAGGATCGAGCTGGATGACAGAAGAAAGAAGGCTGCCGTATTCGGAACCTTCCGCAACCGCCTTGCGGGTGTAGTATTCAATCTGGTTGTTGGTGCCGACCTGCAGCCATTTCTTGATGTTGTAATCGGCATTGATTGTAGCCGTGAGACGCTTATAGACATCGGCGTCGCCTACTACATATCCGTTGTTGTCCAAGTATGAGAGCGACAGGAAATAGGTGCCTCTGTCATTTCCTCCCTGAAAAGCGAGATTGTGCTTCTGCATTACGGAAGACTCGAAAGCAGCCTTTGCCCAGTCAGTGTTTGTCTTGAAATCCCAGGTCGAATTGATCTTGTCCATTGATATATAATTGGCCTCGGTCATATACTCGATGTATTCTTCCGAATTAAGGACTTTCGGAGTCCTGGCTATGTTCTGGATAGATAGCTGGAAGTCGTATGAAACGGTACCCTGTCCCACTTTTCCCTTCTTGGTGGTGATGAGGATGACTCCGTTTCCTGCTGCCGCGCCGTAGATTGCGGCTGAGGCCGCATCCTTGAGGACTTCCATAGATTCGATGTCATTTGGGTCTATGCCTCCGATATCGCTGGCGATTCGTCCGTCAACTACATAGAGAGGGTCGCAGGAGCCGTTGGAGTTGATGCCTCGGATTCTCACTGTAGGAGATGCTCCAGGTGATGCTGAGGACTGGAAAATCTGCACGCCGGCTGTCTTTCCCTGCAATGCCTGCTCCGGTCTTGTGATGGTTCTGTTCTGCATATCCTCGGATTTGACCTGGGAAATGGCACCTGTGACGGAACTTTTCTTCTGGATGCCGTATCCGATCACGACGACTTCATCCAGGAGTTTCTGGTCTTCTTCCATCACGATGTTCAAAGTCCCCGCGACCGCCTTTTTCTCCTGAGTCGTGAATCCGATGCTGGAAAATACCAATGTGGCACCTTCAGGAATGCTGATGGAATATTTCCCGTCGGCGCTGGTGATGACTCCGTTTGTGGTGCCTTTTTCAAATACGCTTGCGCCAATCATCGGCGCATTCTGCTTGTCGGTAATCGTTCCGCTGACTTTGACGGTATTCTGTGCGGACAGAATGCCGATGGAACTGAGCAGAAACAAAACAGACAAAGTGAATTTACATATTGCTGGTTTCTTCATAATATATGTGTTGGTTATTGGTTCTTTTGAAAACCGCATATCCGCGATTTCCGGCAGCAAAGGTAAAAAACGATTTCATTAAACGTTTTGCCCGGTGTCGAATTTGTTTGTCTTTTCAGCAATTTGCGCTTGTTGAAGTGTGCTAAAATTTGTTTTTATGTTCAATATGCTGCTTGAAACTATGTAGTTTGCCATATAAAGAGTATTTTTGACAAGGAGGCCGGGAAAAGGCTTCCTGATGACGACACTAAGACAGATAATATGAAGCTCAGATTCATGCTTTTTTCGCTCCTGGCTCTGTCCTGCGGCCACGGAGAGATTCAGGATTCACCTTCGGAAAGCGGCCCGGTAATATCTGAGGACATTTCCAACAACAAGATCAATGCTTTTGCGGAAGATCCGGACGGGCATATATGGATAGGTACATTCAGAGGCCTGAACAAATATACCGGGCGTGAATTTCATCAGTATTACAGGGATGATGCCGACTCTACAAGCATTGCTGACAATCAGGTGCTTGATGTTGTCTGTTCGCATTCGGGGGAAATATGGGTGTCAACAGTAATCGGCATAAGCGTGTACACCGAACAGGATAATTTCAAGAAAATCGGTCGCGACACCGCCAAGCTGTATGCCACAAAACTGATAGAAGACAGTCGCGGAAGAATGTTCGCATTCGCACATCCGTCCGTATTGTTGTATGACCCCGACTCTTCTGCGTTCAAGATAGTTATTCCTGATGTTGACAAGTTCAAGACCTACAGTTCCAAATTTTTCTTTGACGGACACGACAATCTGTGGGTTGTCGATTATAGGCAGATAAAGTGTTATAATACTGAAAATTTCAAACTGGAGTACGTTCAGGATCTGAGGGAAACTCCGATGGTATATGCCTATGATTCCGGAAAAATATGGTGCGCATCATCCCTTTCGATTAAGATATATGATACCGGGACTCATTCTGAATGTCCCGTGCCGAGTTCTCTGACAAATGATGCCAGATTGCATATCGGAGAGATTACAAACATATTTCCATATTCCGGAGGGCTGGTGTTCTCGACTTTGGAGAGCGGGTTGTTCTATTACAGCTATGCCTCAGGGAAGCTGTATGATCAGTCCCAACCTGAATTTCCGTTCGAAGCGCCGGATTTCAGAGTCAGCAAACTCTTTGTGGATTCGAACGGAAATGTGTGGCTGGGTTCTTCGGATCAGGGGATTTTCGTAAGCTCCCACTATAAGGACAGGTTTAATGATGACAAATTGCTTTGCCGGTCTCTTGAGGGGAAATCTGTTTCAGCAGTGGCGGCTGACAGGCGGAACAACCTGTGGATATCGACTTTCCACGACGGTACGTATTTTTATTCGCCGGAGGATGCTTCTGTAATCAACATACCTTGGAAGAAGGTTAACCAGTCGATGTGGAATTCGTCAATGAGCGTATGCGGTATCCTCGCGGCGCAGGACGGGAGCGTATGGCAGATTGCATACGACAGCAGCGTGAGGAAAGTCCATATCGAAAATGGAAAAGAGGTGGTGGACAAAACGTGGTTCGTATTCCTGCCGATGTCGATATACGAATGCCCGGACGGGACGATTATTGTTACGTCTGCAATTCCGCATCTGTACTATATGCGTCCGGAAGATACACAGTTCAAGACATTGAAATTGTTTGACGGATATGGATTTGTGCCTTGCGTGATAACGTACGATGAGGACAATGTCCTGGTGTGTGCGTTCGGCAAAAAGCCGATGCTGGTGAATCTCGGGACTTCTGAAATAAACGAATTGCCGATATCGGATGAGGACTGGCATAGCGCAGTTCCTCATTCCGGTTTCATTCCGGTGTCGGTATGCTCTGACTCGAAAAAGAATTTCTGGATTGGAACGGTGGCGAACGGGTTGCTGTGCTATAATGCGGGGACTCAGCGCCTCAAGCAGATTCCTGGGGCTTCCTGTACAGACATTTCGTCTGTCATAGCGGACAAGTCGGGCAATCTGTGGATAGGTACACAGTATGGATTGTCGAAATATGATACGGCGGATTCGACTTTTACAAACTATTATGTTTCTGACGGGATAGGGGGTAACCAGTTCTATGACAGGGCCGTCTGTATGACGGCGGACGGCCGCATTGTCTTAGGCGGAACTCACGGCGTTACTGAATTCAGTCCCGAGGACATCGGCTACAGAAATAATCTGCACATCGTTTTCGAGACGTTGAAGGTGCATAACCAAGTGGTCAAGCCTTCCGCAGGCGGCTGTATATCGAAAAGAATGTCGCTCAGGCCTGACATCAATCTGAAATATAATCAGAACGGGTTCAGCATATCCTACTCGGCTCTGGATTACAGCAAGTTCAACCGTGTGAGATTCCGTTACAAACTTGAAGGGTTTGACCATTACTGGATTGATGCCGGAAGCAACAGGGAGGCGTATTATGCCAATCTCCCCGCAGGTAAATATAAATTCAGAGTGAGGCTGGGCAGTAACGACAGCAATATCAATGAAACAGAATCGGCTGTCAATGTGATTGTGCATCCCGCGCCTTGGGCTTCGTGGTGGGCTTGGCTCGGTTATATCCTGATAGTGTCCGCTGCTGCCGGATATGTGCTGGTGCTGGTTATGCGAATCCGGAGGGAACGTAAGATAGCGGAAAAAGCGGAAATGGAAAAGGCACAGGAACATCATATCAATCAAATGAATATGAACTTCTTTGCCAACGTGTCCCACGAATTCAGGACACCTCTGACTCTCATTGCGGGACCGATAGCGCAGATTGCTTCTGACAACAGACTTGATGATGGCACGAGGCGGCTTGTCGGTACTGTCCAGCATAGTGTGGACAGGATGTTGAGGCTGGTGAACCAGATGCTGGATTTCAATAAACTGGAGGAGGATGCGCTTCATCTTCAGGTGCATACTTCAGATGCTGTCGAGACCTTGCGTCAAGTGCTTGATTCATTCCGAACCGGCATATCAAACAAGAACATCTCATTGCAGACGACAGGTCTGGAGGATACCTGTTTTACTTTGCTGGATGATGACAAGGTGGACAAGATATTTGGAAATCTGTTGTCCAATGCTTTGAAATTCACTCAGGAAGGAGGCAAGATTTCCGTCTGTTTCGATGTTGTGCCGGCTTCCGAACTGGACGGGAAATCGGGAGGATTTGCGCTTGAATGGAACAGATATATAAAGGTGTCCGTCTCCAATTCCGGAAAGGAGATTCCGGAGAATGAACGCGAAAAGATCTTCGACAGATATTATCAGATACGCGAAAAAACAGAGCGGGTAAGCAATATGGGAACAGGAATCGGCCTGTACTATGCGCGGAAACTTGCATTGCTGCATCACGGATATATATTCTGCAGTAATCCTGAGCAGTGGACTGGGGCGATGTTCACCTTCCTCATACCTGTAGATGAAGATGCTTATGCTACCGATGAGAGAGTTGTCGGTCAGATGCGTCAGAAGGAAGTGTTCCCATTGCCGTCAGCGGCGAACGAGAATGTGGATGACAATGTCGGGAAAAAGACTGTGGTCGTAGTAGATGACGATACGGAAATTGCCGCTTATCTGAAATCCCTGCTGTCTCCATATTACAATGTGATATGCCGTTTTGACGCGGATAATGCTTTGACGGCTATAAAGGAAAATGCGCCTGACTGCATTCTGTGCGATATCGTGATGCCGGATAAAGACGGATTTGAATTGTGTTCGGAGGTGCGCGCGGACCTTCAGATCAGCCATATACCTTTGATTCTGGTAACGGCTAACACGTCTATGCGGAATCAGGTGAAGGGCCTGAATACAGGAGCAAACGCTTATGTGACAAAGCCTTTCGACCCTGAATATCTGCTTGCTCTGATAAATTCTCTGATTCAGAATCAGGACAATGTGAAGAAATTGCTTTCATCCGCGACCCGGGCTGATGCTTTGGACGAGAATGTGCTTTCTCCGCAGGACAGCAAGTTTATGAATGAACTGTATTCCCTGATGGAGACGGAGCTTTCCAATCCGGAATTGAATGTGGTCGCGATAGCGGAACGTATGTGCATGTCCAGGACCAAATTCTACTACAAGGTCAAAGGCTTGACCGGCGAGAATCCAGCTGTATTCTTCCGTACATACAAACTGAACCGTGCGGCCCAGCTCCTGAAAGAGGGTAAATACACTATGTCAGAGATTGCGGACCTCACGGGATTCAGCACATTGTCAGTCTTCTCCAAGGTGTTCAAGAACAAGTTCGGCGTAGCGCCCAGCAATTACAGGTAACGCGTTTAATTCGAGCTTTTTATTCGTCTCTCGCTTGCTCTCAAATGCGAGAGCGGGGGAGCAAGCCTGTTATCCGGCGTTATCCCGATACTGCTTCGGGGTGACGCCGTATTTCTTCGCGAACTCCTTATAGAAATATGTCTTGCTGTTGAATCCGCAGTCGTACATTATCTGCTGCACCGTCCGCGTCGTAGTCTTAAGCAGCCTTTCCGCTTTTTCCAGCCTAAGTGTCTTGATGTATTCCACAGGCGTGATGTCAAGGCAGGTCTTGAACTTGCGGTACAGCTGCATCTTGCTGATTGATAGCTTCTCCGCTATGAAATCCATACATAGCTGGTCGTTGTCGATATTGTTGCTTATGATGTCGGTGATGTCGGTGAACAGAGCTCTGTCATCCTTTGAAATCTCGACTCCGAGGAATCTGTCCATCGCGCTGTAGGCGGAGTTGGAATAGTCCATTATCGCCTCGTCGCGACCAAGCACGTTGGAAATCACGGACATCAGCATATCCGGGTTGAACGGCTTGCCGACAAAAGCGTCCGCGCCTCGGTCAAGTCCGAGCTTTCTGTTGTCGTCTGAATTGCCGGAAGTAAGCAGCACTACCGGTATATGCTTGTATTTCGGATTTTCACGAATCGTCTTAAGCAGTTGGAATCCATCCAGAACGGGCATTACTACATCGGATATCACCAGGTCCGGCAAATTTTGCTCTATTTCCTGCAAGGCCTCGCGTCCGTTTTCTGATTCCAATATGTTGTATTTGTCGGAAAGCAGTCCTTTGATGAAATTCCGTATGTCGGCGTCGTCATCCACAATCAGTATCCGTTTCATTGACGGTTGCATATCTTCTGTGCTTTGCGCAGGCGCATCTGTTTGGATGGTGCTCTCCTGTACAGGAATTTCCTCGTCATATATAGTGGGATTCTCGGTCGTGCTTGCGATTTCCCCGAGGTTATCCGCTTGCATCTCAGGCAGTTCAAAACAGAAAGAAGTATAAGTCTCCCCGTCACTGTCAATCCAGATGCGTCCGTGCATCAGTTCTACCAGATTCTTGCACATTGACAGACCTATTCCGTTGCTGATCTTTCCTTTGCGTATGTCATTCTCGAATTTGTCAAGAACCTCGAATCTGTCGAATATCGCTGACCTCTTTTCTTCAGGGATGCCGATCCCGTAGTTTGTCACGGATATCCGGAGCTGCTCGTCTTCCTGTGTGCATTTCACGCTTATGGTGCCGCCGTCAGGCGTGTATTTGGTGGCATTGGAAAGCAGGTTGAAGATGATTTTCTCGATGCAGTCCTTGTCCGTGACCCATTTTATTTCGTCAGGAGTTATATCCGTCTCAATGTGCAAATCCTTCTCTTCCAGTTTCCCCTTGAAATATACCTCATCGTGCAGAATTATTTCATTTATAGACACTTCCTGGGGCGTTATCTTCAAATGCCCTGTCTCCGCACGTCGGAAAGAGATGATCTGCTGGATCATATTGAGCATCCTGGAACTGTTCGCCTCGATGTAATCCAAGTATTTGCGGGCGGAAGGAGACAACTGGCCTGTCTTCTGGAGTTCTTTGCACGGACCATATATCAGAGTCAGCGAATTGGAGAATTCGTGCGCGATGTTCGTGAAGAACTGCAGCTTGGCTTCGTGAATGTCTATCATCTTGCTCTTTTCGTCTTCCTGAGCTTTCAGCTGGCGCCTTTCTCTCTGCCTGGAGATGAAACTCCAGATGATGGCGGTGCAGAACAGGAGTATTAAAAAGCAGAGTGACAGGAAAGCATACCACGTCTCATACCAGTGCGGCAGAATGTTAATGTCGATGGAGTAAGTGTCGTCGCTCCAGACTTTGTCTGCGTTTGTATGGCGTACATCCAGCCTGTAGTGTCCGTGCGGAAGTGACGAGAACGCGATATTCTTGGATGTTCCGAGGTAAATCCAGTCTTTTGAATGTCCGTCGAGGTTATATGCGAGTTCACATCTGTCTGCGGACGTGTAATCCATTGTGGCGAACTTCAACGTGAACGAGGAGTTCTGCGGCTTTATCGTGATTTCGGTGTGTCCGTCCTTCTCCTGTATGCAGTCTGAACTTCTGTCATTTCCGAAATATACGCCTTTGAGATGCAGTTTCGGAAAGGTTTTGGACTGCCCAGTCTCATCCGGGTCAAACCAGGTGAATCCGGATATTCCTCCGAAATAGATCTTGCCGGAATATTGGCTGAACAGGCACGCGCCGTCAGAGAATTCATTGCCCTGAAGACCGTCTTCGGCTGAAAATCTGGTCTCGGTTACGGAGTTGCGGCTTCTGTTGATTCGGATTAGGCCGTTGTTTGTGCTGACCCACAGCACTTTGTTGTTGTCCTCAATGATTCCGTGTATGCTGGTCCCGTCGATATGCTGCGATTCAATCTTTTCAATGTCGCCATCACTGTCTCTGGAGTACAGACCGAGGCTGGTGCCCATCAGCAGTTCTCCCTCGCTGTCTATAAGCAGATATGTTATGTCATTGATAGCCTCGGAGATATCAGTTTTTACGTTTATGGGAATCGAAGTGCCGTCAGTCCGGAAACGGCTCAGTCCTCCGCCTCTCGTACCGGCCCAGACATTCATCTCATTGTCGAGCGCAAGCGAATATACAATGTTGGACTCAAGCCCGTCGCCTATCGTGAATTGCTTGTAAGACAATACTCTGTACGGTTTCTGGGACCTGTCTATCTCTATGCGGAAAAGTCCGTGTCCGCTGGTGCCGACCCAGATGACATTCCTTTCGGTCTGCAGTATGGAATATACGGAAGCAAGTGGCAGGCTTTCAGGCGTGGAGAGACTGTAAATGTTTCCGTTACTTTTCTCGATATAGTCAAGTCCTTCCCCGTCGGTTCCGAGCCAAATGACTTCATCGCCTTCATATAATGAATATACATTATTGTTGTTCAATCCGTTGCCGGTATTGTATCTTCGGATTTCAGAGTTGTCTGCAAGATTGAGAAGCACCAGTCCGTTGCCTTTGGTGCCGATCCACATCCTGCCAGGAAGTTCTTCATAGAATGAACGTACTGCGCTGTTGGTGAAAACACCGCACTGCTTTCCGCTTATCGAATGGAAAGGCGTTTCCATATTGGAAATGATTGCCAATCCTAGCATATCTGTTCCGGCCCAGATTATGCCGTTCTCGTCTTTCGAAAGTGACAGCACGGGGATTCCGCCGCACAGTTGCCGAGTGCTTCCGTCGGTAAATTCGACTAATCCGTCATCTGTGCCGACCATTATTGAGGATTCGCCGCAAAAAATGCAGTTTATCTTCTTTGCCTTTCCCGGTAGTCGAAACTCTTTGAAAACGCTTCCAGAAGACAGGTCTATGCCGGTGAGTATGTTGCTCTTGCTTGTCTTGTACCATAGAGCATTATTCCCGGCCTCGATGGAAGCGAAATCAATATGCAGGTCCGCGAATGCTTCTATAGGATAGAAAGTCCCGTCTATTGAACTGGCGATTCTGTAGAGTTTGTCTCCTGAAAGTGTCCAGATATTTGACGTCCCGTCACACCACAGACCGGAGAGCGTGGTTGACGTCCGGTATTTGATTTCAAACCTGTCTCCCTCGCGATTGTAGAGGTATAATCCATATCCTGATATGGCGGCATATAGGTGACCTTCCTTGTCCTTCGCGAGAAAGAACGAATGCTCCGACAACATTCCTTTTTTTGCGATGTCGGCGAAAAATCTGGTAAAACTGTTGTCTTTCCTGTCAAACTTGTCTATTCCTCTGTCGGTCGCAATCCACAGTCTGTTCTCGTCATCTTCCAATATCTGTCTGATAATGCTGCTGCTCAGGCTGTTTTCTTTAAGAGATGACCTGAAGATATCGAATTCGCTCCCGTCGTACCTGTTCAGTCCGTCCCACGTGCCGAACCAGACATAGTCTTCGCTGTCTTTGTAAATGCAAGTGACAGAGCTGTTTGACAGTCCGTTTCGACTGGAAAGGTATCTGATGTCAGCGTTCGCTCTGACGGAAAACAGCAGAACGAGAGATAAGCATATTAAAAGTCGACTGAATTTCATAATGTCGTGTAATCTTAACGCAAATGTAATAAAAAAACACCTCTTTGTAAAAATAACACACTGGGTGAACTAATCTAACATTTACCTTTGCAAACGTTTTAAGCGACGTTTTTTAGATAACGTGCAAGACACACACTAGAACAGTATCATATTATGGACATAGCAAAAAGAAACATCAACAACCCTATTCTCAGGCCATCTGATCTCAAGGCCTGCATCCCTGGAATGGAAATCACCTGCCTCCTGAATCCTGGAGTATTCAGAATGAACGGCAAAACTTGGCTTCTTCTCAGAGTCGCTGAACGCCCTGTTCAGCAGGAAGGCAAGATCAGTTTCCCTATATATAATGACAAGGGCGAAATAGAGGTTCTCACTTTCGACAAGAATGATCCGGCTTTGGATGCTTCCGACGCCAGAGTGATCAAGTACAAAGGCAATGATTATCTGACTACTTTGTCTTATCTGCGCCCTGTGTGCAGCGATGATGACGTGCATTTCTCTGAAGATCCTGAAATCAAGCCTATCTTCGGCAAAGGTTTCCAGGAGTCGTTCGGTATCGAGGACTGCCGTGTCGCTACTATGGAAGACGGCTATTTCCTGACATTCACTGAGGTTTCTCCTGTCGCTGTCGGCGTTGGCCTGATGGAGACAAAAGACTTCAAGAACATCTCAAGACACGGGATGATTTTCCCTCCTCACAACAAAGATTGCGCATTGTTCCAGGAAAAGATCGGAGACAAATTCTTTGCATTCCATCGCCCAAGCAGTCCTGAACTGGGCGGAAATTATATTTGGGTTGCGGAGTCACCTGACCGTATCCACTGGGGAAAGCACGTCTGCATAGCTACTACGCGTGAAGGCAAATGGGATTCAGCGAGAGTTGGCGCAGGTGCGGCTCCGATTCGTACGGAGAAAGGCTGGCTGGAGATTTACCACGGCGCCAATGCGGAAAACCGTTATTGCCTCGGTGCGCTCCTTCTTGACATCAATGATCCTACAAAAGTCATCGCCCGCAGCGAAGAGCCTATAATGGAGCCGATTGCTGATTATGAGAAGACCGGTTTCTTCGGAAATGTGGTTTTCACGAACGGTCAGTATCTGATTGACGATGATACAATACGCATTTTCTACGGAGCTTCTGACGAGGTGATCTGCAGTGCGGAATTTTCAATCAGCGAAATATTGGCTTCTCTTAACGTATAAGAGGGCCTCTGAGAAAATCAGTCGCTCACGCGGTTTTACAGGTTATACCACAAATTATTGAACAACAGAATGAAAACAGTCGGAGAAATAAAATTTTTCCTTTCACAGCCTAAGAATATCAAGACTCTGCTTCTGACCAATCTGCTTTTCGCGATGGTCCTGCCGATTGTCGAGATATTTGCAGGGGCCTATATCATGAGAAACACCGGCGTGGCATCGATGGTGATTATCTATCAGCTGTGTATGTACATAGGTGTCGTCATTTCGGCTGTGATAAACGGTGTCCTGCTCAAGAAGGCTAGCGTCAAGTTCCTCTACAGTTTCGGCATTATGTTTTCGGCCGTGGCTCTGATGGTGATGATGTTCATCAAAGAAGTTGATGTCACGATGATTTGCGGAACGGGATTTTTCCTCGGTCTTACTACAGGTTTTTTCTGGACAAACAGATACTTGCTCACGCTTTATTCCACAAATGACGAAAACAGAAACTATTTCTTCGGATTCGAGTCATTTTTCTTCTCGTTCTGGAATATTGTCATTCCTGTGGCTGTGGGCGCGTTGCTCGCAAATATAGAAGGAAAAGAGTTCTTCGGACATATATTGAATATTCAGAACGGTTATCAGCTGGTTACGGTTTGTGCGATGGTAGTGTCGATTCTCGCCTGCATCGCGCTTTACCAGGGCGACTTCAAGCAGCCTACCAACAAGAATTTCTTCCATATCAAGTTCCACAAACTCTGGAATGAGATGCTCTCTCTGGCATCCTTGAAGGGTATGGTTCAGGGTTTTCTCGTGACTGCGCCTTCTATTCTCATTATCAAGTTCATAGGCGGCGAAGGTGAACTCGGCCTGATTCAGGGCGTCGGAGGAGTGCTTACCGCGATTGTTGTCTATGTGCTTGGAAGAGTGGCTAAACCAGAGCACAGAATGGCGATTTTCGGTGTCGGACTCTTCGTTTTCTTTGCAGGAACGCTTGCCAATGGCATACTTTTTTCTGCAACCGGCGCCTATGTGTTTATACTTTGCAAGATATTCTTCCAGCCGTTGCACGATTTGGCATACTTCCCGACTATGATGAAGACCATCGACGCGGTTTCCGCAATAGAGAAGAGAGACGGCTACACATATATACTTTCTCACGAAGTGGGCCTGTTCGCAGGCAGGGCGCTCGGAATGATACTTTTCATTGTGATTGCCAAGGTTTTCTCCGAAGATATAGCGCTCCGTTATGCGCTCCTTATAGTCGGCGGACTTCAGCTTCTGTCTCTTCCTCTCGCGAAGCATATTGTCAAAGTTATTGACCGTGATTATTCAGACGTTAGCAAGTAATGAAAAAGTCTCTTATAATGATGTCTGCCGTGCTTTTGGCGGCAGGTTGCTGCAGGAACTCCGTCGTAGGGACACCTGTAGAGCAAACTGAAATCTCCCGCGTGAATCTGATGGCCGATTTTCCTCAGCCGTACAAGATGTTGGACTGGAAACAGAAGGCGCTTGATTTCGAATCTTATGCTTTCGATTTCAACTCGACTCTGCCGGCCGGTCCTGTCATCTGGATAGACAATGCGCAGAGGAATTTCCCACAGGCTACTTTCGGCTTATATACTGCTATGGCTGACGACCGTCAGGGGCCGGACCGCAACAACGGTGAATTTCACGAGAGTCTCAATACGCTTCACGCGCTGTTGAGCGCAGGTCTTCTCGGAATCGACAAGACCACGTCTCCGGAAGGGTACAACTATGTCAAGATGGTTCAGAACTATTTCAACAAAGACAACGGCTGGAACATAGTGATGAACAACACCTGTCCTGATGTCGCTCTCCTTGGCGGAGGCTACGGACGCGACTGGTGGTACGATGTGTATCCTAATGTGCTCTATTATGCTGTCAGCGAACTTTTCCCAGGAGTGGCAGGAGCAGATGACATACTTCGTACAGTTGCAGACCAGTTTGCAGAGGCTGACGAAGTCCTCGCCGGCAACTACGATTACTCTTATTTCGACTACTCCAAAATGCAGGGTATGACCAACTGGATTCCTGAGCAGCAGGATGCCGCAGGCGGACACGGTTGGGTGCTTCTTGCCGCATACCGCAAATTCGGGGACGCACGTTATCTGGAGCGCGCCAAGAGTGCGATTGCCGCGCTTGATTCTCAGAAGGAGAGCCGTTTCTATGAGATTCTGCTGCCTATGGGCATCTATACTGCAGCCAGGCTCAATGCTGAGTATGGCACAGAGTACGACATCGCTAAGATGTTCGGTTGGGTTTTCGACGGTTGCACAAATCCTGAAAGAAGCCGCACAGGCTGGGGAATTACTGCCGGCAAGTGGGGTGACTATGAAATCAGCGGCCTGCAGGGCAGTTTGACAGACGGAGGCGGGTTTGCCTTCCTGATGAACAGCATCGATATTGCGTGGCCGTTCGTTCCGGTCGTGAAATATCAGCCTCAATACGCTGCCGCAATAGGCAAGTGGATGCTCAATTTGGCCAATAACTGCCGACTTTTCTTCCCGGACCAGATTCCGGACGACCATCAATGCCTTCCCGGACGTCAGGATTATACCAACGGCATAGTAGGTTACGAAGGACTGCGTTTCGAGAATGTCCTCGGCGCTACGAATGAGAAATATGCGGAAGGTCCAGGTGCCGGTGTGCATCCTGTGGCACTGGGTGACGGCCCGCTCTGGTATCCTACAAACCCTAAGGAGAGTATGTTCTCGCTCTACAGCACTTCAGCCTGCGGAATACTCGGGGCTATCGTCGATACGACAAATGTTGAGGGCGTCCTCAGGCTGGATTGCAATGCAACTGATTTCTATGCGGACAAGCCATATCCGGAATATCTCATCTACAACCCTTACGATGAAGAAAAAGCCGTGACATATACTCTTGGAGAAGAGAAGAAAGACATTTTCGATATCGTGTCCAAGAAGTATCTGGCAAAGAACGTCAGCGCCAACGCTAAAATACGGATTGCCGGCAAATCGGCTGTGGTCGCAGTGGAAATCCCTGCAGGTTCACGCATTGAAAATGTTGACGGTAAACTGATTATTGACAATAACATAATTTCATACAGATAGTAATATGAAGAGGTTTATATTGCTCATACTTGTCCTGCTTCCGTTTTCAGCCTTCGCTCAGGTGAAGGTGAGCGGTACGGTTACTGATTCCGCCACAAAGGAATCAATGATCGGTGCGGGCGTGCTTGTTAAAGGCACAACGAACGGAGTCGTTACAGATATGGACGGACATTACGAAATCATTGTCCCTTCAGGCGATGTCGTTCTTGAGTTTACGTGTATCGGATATTCCGCACAGTCTGTCCCTGTTTCTGGGAGAAGCGTAATCAATGTCGCTATGGATGTTGACGCTACAGTCCTTGATGATGTGGTGGTTGTCGGTTATTCTGTACAGAAGAAGAGAGATGTGCTCGGCGCAGTCAGCAAAGTAGCCGGCACGGAATTGACTAAAGTTCCGGTGGCATCCGTGTCACAGTCACTCCAGGGCCGTATTGCAGGTGTCGAGGTGACTACTCAGACCGGAGCGCCTGGTTCAACGATCTCGGTCCGTGTGCGCGGTTCAAGTTCAATCAGTTCCAGCAACGACCCTCTGTATATCGTTGACGGTATTCCTGTGGAATCAGGTCTCAACAATATCTCGCCTAACGACATCGAGAATATTACTGTCTTGAAGGATGCTTCTTCGGCTGCCATCTACGGCTCCCGTGCAAGCAACGGTGTCGTGCTCGTCACCACCAAATCCGGACAGAAGGGCTCTGCAAGAATCAGTTACAATATGCAGTCAGGCGTGCAGTTCCACGGACATCTGACTCCTATGACGAACACTGCAGAGTACATCCAGATGTACAACGAAGCGGCGACTGCAGACAATGCAAGCTCAGTCGTGAAACGTCCTCTTATAGAAGGGGAGTATCTCAAGGACTTCGCTGATGTAAATCACGTCAAGGAAATATTCCAGGTCGCCCCGATTAACTCCCACGAGTTGTCAGTGAGCGGTGGAAACGACAAGACACAGTATCTGGTCAGCGGTTCGTACTACGGACAGAAGGGTATCATCCGCACCACGAACTATCAGCGCGGAAGTTTGAGGTCGAACATTACCTCTCAGGTGAAAGACTGGTTGAAGGTAGGTCTCAACATAAACGGCTCACTTTCAAGCCAGAGAATGGTGTCCAGCTCAGGTGACGGATATGGTTCAGGCGAGGGCGGAAGCGTTGTGCGCTATGCGTTCTTCCGCAATCCTGCAATTCCGGTTTATGATTCTGAAGGGAATTACGTCGATCTTCCGAGCGAGTACTATGGCAATTCGTCATACAACACTTTCTTCGGTGACGGCTACAGCCCTGAGGGCTTGATAGACAACACGGACAGGACAAGCAAGACCAAATCATTGCTGGCTACAGGAAACATTCTCATCAACTTCACCAAGAACATTTTCCTGAACACCACAGCCGGTGTCGATTACCGCGATTACACATTGCGCGTATTCAACCCTACGTGGGGCAGCAATAACAGAATCAACAGTTCCAACAGCTTGGATATCAGCAAGGTGAATGATCTCAACTGGACAGTGAACAGCACGTTCAACCATCGTATGACATTCGGCGGCCATTCTTTCAATTACCTTGTCGGTACAGAGTTGATTAAGAATCACGAAGAATCTGTAGGTCTCTCAGACACGCAGTTCGCGGACACCTCCAAGAATCTTGTCTATGTAGGACTCGGAAACGGCATCAACCGTGCGACCCAGGGCGAGTCAGGTTCTGCCCTGATGTCATTCTTCGCTTCGGCAAACTACAATTATCAGAGTAAATATTATGTTTCAGCCATTGTCCGCGAGGACGGTTCATCCAGATTCAGCAAAAAGAACCGCTGGGGTACATTCTATTCCGTATCAGCAGGCTGGAATATGGAGGAAGAAGATTTCCTCAAGGGGCTTGAGGCGGTCAACAAACTGAAGATCAGAGCCGGTTACGGTGCGATCGGAAACCAGAACATAGGCCTCTATGCCTATAATGACCGCTACACCCCAAATTATTATTACGCAATCGGCACGGGTGTCGTGAACGGTTATGCTCAGACTGCGCTTGCAAACGAGAATCTGAAATGGGAAACCTCCAATCAAGTCAATGTCGGTGTCGATTATGAAGGCTTCAACAATACTTTCGGAGTATCCGTTGACTACTACTACAAGGTGACAAAGGATATGCTCGTGCAGGAGTCAGTTCCGCTTTCAGTTGGCAACCTGAGCGCTCCTTGGGTGAACAACGGTTCCGTGCTCAACACCGGTGTTGACATCGAGATGTTCTACCGCCGCAATTTCAAAGATTGGGGATTCGACGTTACGCTCAACGGAGGCTACCTGCACAACGAAGTGCTTTCGCTCAATTCTCCTATCCAGAGCGGTCGCGTTGATTCAGGAGTGTATGCTACACTTACAGAAGTCGGCCATCCTATCGGCTCCTTCTACCTCTATCAGATGGAAGGCATATTCCAGAGCAATACCGAGATTATGCTTCACGCCAATCAGGGCGCGTCAGGCACAATCGTTCCGGGTGACGTAAAATACAAGGATATCAACAATGACGGTGTGATAGACGAGAAAGACCGTACATTCTGCGGCTCTGCAATTCCTAAGTTCACCGCCGGTCTCAACCTTGCGCTCAATTACAAGAACTGGGACTTCTCGATGTTCTTCCAGGGCGCTTTCGGCCAGAAGATATTCTCTCAGATCAACTACGATATCGAAGGTTACTATAGAGGATTCAATCTCACAAAGCGTTATTACAAAGAGCATTGGACAGAAACAAATCATTCAAATACCCAGCCTAGAGCTTCGTGGAGCGGCAAGACAAACAATGTCAAGGCCTCCACAAGATTCCTCGAAGATGGCTCCTACGTGCGTCTGAAGAACATTCAGTTGGGTTATAACTTCAAGATGAAGGAAAATTGTCCGGTATCATCCTGCAGGCTTTATGTCGCCGGCTCCAACCTCTTGACATTCACGAAGTATTCCGGTCTTGACCCGGAGATGACGGTCAGCACGAACTCTTCATCCGAGGGCGACAGAGCAAACGGAATTGACTGGGGTACATATCCTGTGGCAAGAAGCGTGACATTGGGTCTCAACATCACATTCTAGCGATTGAGGGTTCTGACGTGAAAAATTTTGATTGTATGAAACCGAATATGAAAAATATAATATATGCAGGCCTTGTTTTGGCAACTGCTTCGCTTTCAGCAGTTTCCTGCGATTTTCTTAATGAGGAGCTGAAAGGCGGCTTTACTTCCGACACTTTCTACAAGAAAGCCAGCAATGCGGAGTATGCGGTAAATGCCGTTTACAATTCATTGTACGACCATAAGTTGTGGATATTTACGGATGTCGCATCCGATGACTCCGTCAAGGGCGGCAATGCAGGCGACCAGGCTGACATCAACAGTATCGACAATTTCTCGGCTACTGCGGATAACGGTCCGATCAGCGAATACTGGCAGCATACTTACGAGACGATAACCCGCGCGAACAACGTGATAACTTACGTTGCGGCAATGTCCAATCTTGACAGCGACAAGAAGACTGATTATGTGGCGCAGGCCAAATTCTTCCGCGCATATTCATATTTCAATCTTGTGAATATCTTCGGACAGGTGCCCCTAAAGCTGCAGCCGCAGAATACAAATGCTGCAATTCACGTTGGATTGTCTTCTGTTTCAGATATTTATGCGCAGATTGACAAGGACCTGACCGATGCTGTGGAGGGACTTCCTGCCACCAGGACAGCTGACAATGCCGGACGTGTGACCAAAGGCGCGGCGCTTGCATTGCTGGCGAAGAGCAAACTCTATCAACATGATTACGCTTCTTGTCTGAATGCAATCGCCCAGATAGAAGAGATTGGCGGTTACTCGCTTGAATCGAACTATGAGGATTTGTTCAAAAGAGGTGGAGAAGACAGCTCGGAAAGCGTATTCAGCATTCGTTATGCCAATAATACGACGGCCCAGCTTGGAAATAATCTGAACGTATGGTTCGCTCCATCTCCGGAAGGAGGATACTATTTCAATGCTCCTACCCAGGCTTATGTGGATTGCTTCGACGAGAAGACAACCGATGGCGAAACAGACCCGCGTCTGGATGCTTCTATCGGGCGTGACGGCAAGCCGTGGTTCGGTACCGTGTTCTCATCAAGTTGGTCAGAGGCGACAGGCTATCTCGTGAAAAAATATCACGAGGCTTTGCCTGAAGGCGAGGCGATATCTCAGAGCACAATCCCTCAGCACATTATCCGTTACGCCGACGTGCTTCTTATGAAGGCTGAAGCGCTCAACGAGACATCCGCTTCCGGAGTCGAGATTCCGTTGAATGCCGTCCGTGAGCGTGCAGGACTTGCCGCAGTCAGCGGACTTTCGCAGGACGCGTTCCGTACGCTTATCCGCAAGGAACGCCGCAGAGAGCTCGGATTTGAATTCCAAAGATTCTTCGACGTTATGCGCTACGGCAAACAGTACGCGACATCCGTGCTTCCAAGTCTCCCGTGGGACAGCGACAGATACTATTATCCGCTCCCGCAGTCTGAGACTGACATCAATACAGCAATAAAGTAATATTACAATAACACTTAAATCAAAAAAATCATGAAACTTTTAAAATCACTCGCAATTCTTGCAGTTGCAGCCATTTCATTCGCCGCCTGCTCGAAATCAAACGACAACAAACTTGATACTGCGAAGTACGATGCAGTAATCGCAGAGGCTCAGGCTCTTGTAGCTTCAGCTACTACAGCTGACTGGTCAGAGGATGCCATCACAACTCTTGAGAACTCAATCGCTACAGCGAAAGAGGCTTACGCACTTGTAAAGAATCAGACAGAGCTTGACAATGTGGTAGCAAATATGAATGCCGCTATCGCTACTTTCAATGATTCAAAGTTCCAGAGCGTTCCTGCTTCCAACCTTACATTCGAATGTAAATTTGACGGAGAGGCAACAACTACCACAGGTTCAAACGCTTGGACACTTACTCCTGCTTGCGGCCCTGAGCAGCTGTTCCCTACAGCTACATATCCGACATATGTTGACGGAAAGGTAGGCAAGGCAGTCAAGCTCGAGAACGGAGCCAACTTCAATGTGACAGGTTTCAATCCTGCATCTCTTGCCGGAAAGGAACTTACAATCGCAGTCTGGGTTAACCCTTCAAAGGTATATGCCAACAACTACATCGTATCATTCAACCGTTGGAGCTCTTGGAAATTGCAGCTTCAGGACGGCAGCAAGCCATTCATCACAGTAACCGGTGACGCTTGCATCGATGCTGACAACGAGACAGACAACAGCTGTCCTGCAAACGAGTGGCATCACGTGGCTGTCTGCGCAAACTTCACTGCAGGTACATTGAATTTCTATGTTGACGGAAAACTTACCAAGACTTGGACAAACAAGATTTCCGGAACAATCGCAACCGCAGCAGATGGAAACGACTATCTCACAATCGGTCAGCAGTGCTCTTGGGCTGTAGCTTGCCAGGATGACTGGTTCGATCCTACTACAGCCACTGTAGATTCTTGGTCTTGCTTCTGGGGTCTTCTTGATGAACTCAAAGTTTACAACAAGGCTCTTACTGCAGGTCAGGTTGCTAAGATATATAACGACGAGAAGTAACAACTTCATTACTCTGCGGCGGGTGAAACTGCCGCAGGGTGCTAATACAAGAAACAAGATGAAGCACATAATTCCTATGCTGGCGGGCGCATTGATCTTCGTGGCCTGCACTTCTGAGTCTCACGACAAAGTGAAACCTGTCACTTCGACTGATGCCATAGCTCAGGAGCAGATTAATAAAGTCCTCTATATGCCTTTCCTTTCAGGGACTTACGAGTTGATTGACTGGTACACGCTGGCCAGGGATTATGATGCGTTCGTCTTTAACCGCAACGCCACAGGTGATTATATGCCGCTGATATGGACGGACAAATCACACAGGAACATTGATTTCGACGGTTTCGGGCTTTATACATCATTGGGCGACAGCCGTCAGGGGCCTGCAAAGCAGGGCGCACACGAGGGAATAAACACGATTGCCGCTGTTCTCGGCGCAGGTCTTGTCGGTATAGACAAAACCAATCAGGACGGATACAATTATCCGAAAATGCTTCAGCAGTATTATGCGAAAGCCAACGGCTGGAAAATTATGTTGAACACCACGAGCGGATATGCTACGGACTGGTGGTACAATATACTTCCGAATGTGCTTTACAGTGCAGTCTGCGACGTATTCCCTGGCGTTGAAGGAGCGGATGACATCCAGAAATCGATTGCTGACCAGTTCGTGCTTGCGGAGAACGCTCTAGGCGGAAATTACGACCATTCGGCATTCAACTTCGGTTCTATGGCTCCAATCGAGAACGGTATTCCTAAACAGCAGGATGCTGCCGGCGGACATGGTTACGTGTTGCTAAATTCTTGGCGGAAATTCGGCGATGAGTCATATCTGAATGCGGCCAAGAGCGCGATATCTGTTCTTGATTCCCAGACAGAAAGCCGTCTTTATGAAATTCTGCTTCCTTATGGCGCTTACACGGCGGCCTATCTTAATGCCACTCAGGGAACATCTTATGATGTTTTGAAAATGCTTGACTGGACATTCGACGGCTGCAAATCGAGCAGCGGGCGCTACGGCTGGGGAGTAATCAACGAAAAATGGGGAAATTATGACGCATACGGACTGCAGGGAAGCTGGAGCGACGGTGGCGGTTACGCATTCCTGATGAACAGTTTTGAACTGGCTATGCCGCTTGTGCCTATGGTCAAGTATGCTCCGCAGTTTGCAAGCACAATCGGACGCTGGATGTACCACGCGGCGAGCGCTACCCGTCTATTTTATCCTTATCATATTGACGATGCTCATCAGTATGCTCCTGAACTCAAGGAATATACTGGCGGTGTGATCGGATATGAGGGTCTGAAGAAGCGCGACAGATACAACAAATATGATTCTTCAGTT
>CAVKAQ010000014.1:0-44933 GCA_963654225.1 Butyricicoccaceae bacterium
GCTTGCGATCGCTATGATGATTTATATGTGCAGGAATCAGTTTACTCCTGTCACCGGTTGCGAAATCTCCGGCAAGAAGATCGGCATTCAGGCATTCGGAAATGTCGGCAGACTTGTCGCAAAAAAAGCTGAGGCCCTCGGAATGAGTGTTCTGGCAACTGACCCTTTCGTACCTGAGGCGAAGATTGCCGAGGCCGGGGCGAAACCGGTTGCAACCGTACGCGAACTGTATGCTGAATCCGATTTCGTGTCCATACATATTCCGGCTACGCCTGATACAATCGGTTCAATCGGATATGAACTCATAACTTCTATGCCTAAAGGCGGAGTGCTGGTGAATACAGCCAGAAAAGAAGTGATTGATGAACCGGGACTTGAAAAAGCGTTGGAAGACAGGCCTGACCTGAAATATGTCACAGATGTCGCTCCGGATAATATTGAACGTCTTCGCGAGAAATTCGGTGTGCGCGTTTTTGCTACTCCAAAGAAAATGGGTGCGCAGACTGCGGAGGCCAATATGAATGCAGGCCTTGCTGCCGCACGTCAAATCGTGGCGTTTTTTGCCGAAGGATGTACGAAATTCCAGGTGAACAAATAATCTAACACTGATAGCCGATATGGTAAAAGTCAAACCTTTCGCGGCCATAAGGCCCCCAAAAGATATAGTTACAGAAGTTGCGGCTCCGCCTTATGATGTCCTCAATTCCGAGGAAGCCAAAAAGATGGCGGGTGAGAAGTCCCTTCTTCATATAACCAAGCCTGAGATAGATTTCGACCCGATTTTGCCGGACCACGACAGGAGGGTTTATGATGAGGCGGTGACCAATTTTGCAAAATGGCAGAAAAACGGTTGGTTGGTTCAAGACAAGAAGCAGTGCTACTATGTTTATGCGCAGACGATGGACGGACGCACCCAGTACGGTCTGGTCCTTTGCGCCCATACCGATGACTATTCCGAGGGTAAAATAAAGAAGCACGAGCTGACCAGAAAGGATAAGGAAGATGACCGTATGGTCCACGTCAAAATTCAGAACGCCAATATAGAACCGGTGTTCTTCGCTTACAAGGACAATGACGAGCTCAACGGAATCGTTTCTGAAGTTGTCTCTGGTAAGCCGGAGTATTCTTTTACTGACGAGAACGGTTTCGGGCACTCTTTCTGGGTCATATCGGATGATGCTGAGATCTCCCGCATAACGAAGATTTTCACTGATGATGTCAATGCCTTCTATGTGGCTGACGGTCACCATCGTACGGCTGCCGCCGCAAGAGTCGGCGCCGAGAAGCGTCAAGGGAACTCAGCACATACCGGCGATGAGGAGTATAACTATTTTTTGGCGGTATGTTTCCCGGAAAGCCAGTTGAAAATCATCGACTACAACCGAGTTGTCAAGGACCTGAACGGATTGGATTCCAAGCAGTTCCTGTCTGCTCTCGAGCAGGATTTCGAAGTGAAGGAGTATGACGGCCAAGGTGAATATCATCCGTCGCATCTTCACAATTTCTCTATGTATCTTGACGGCAAGTGGTATTCGCTTGAGGCTAAGCCGGGCAGATATGACGATAGAGATCCTATCGGAGTCCTTGACGTGACAATCCTTTCCAACCTCGTGCTGGATAAGATACTTGGTATCAAGGATTTGCGTACCGACAAGAGGATTGACTTCGTAGGCGGTATAAGAGGGCTCGGAGAACTTTCACGCCGTGTTGACAGCGGTGAGATGAGGGTGGCGTTTGCTCTGTATCCTGTGTCAATGAAGCAGCTTACTGACATTGCTGACAGCGGCAACATTATGCCTCCGAAGACGACTTGGTTCGAGCCGAAGCTTCGCTCCGGCCTGGCAATACATAAACTGGCCTGAGGCCAGTTTATATACCAAAGTCAGTGAACTAACGATACTAGTTCACTGACTTTGATATTATTTACCCTCAGCCACTTCGAGACAGGATGGTGCAAGCACCATCCTACGGACTGCCTAACCCCTGCAGGCTTACGCCTGCTGTCCCTAGGGACAATTTCGCACCTCCGGTGCGGTGAAGCACGGTGATCGTATTCCCCGACACCCCTTCGGTCGCTACGCTCCGAATAGCTTTTATCTTTCCTATTACATCATACGTCATCAGCAGAAATCAAAAAGTAGATGGCGGAGCAAATTTTTCTTGAGATTTTGAGCAAAGGACTCTGCCGGAAATGCGATTTGGCTGTTTCCTCCGGAGGAGAATAGCTTAATCGTGCGTAGGGCTCTACCTTCTTTTGAGGGTAGGGTAAGAAACAACGTAGTTGACCGCTGCAGTCACTCTCCCTTTAATGAGCATAGGTAACATTAGAACGGCAGGTCGTTGTCCAGGTTGGAGTCGAATGACGTGCTGCTTGGAGCGGGAGCGCTCTGAGGCTGAGAGGCGTAGCCATAATCACCCTGCGGAGCGGACTGTGCTCCTGACGGAGCGATTCTCCATGCGCGTATGTCGTTGTACCACCTGCCGTTGTATTCGCGGCTTGACAGACTGAATGACACTCTGATCTTGTCTCCCGGTTTGAATCTCTCGAGGTCTTTTACCTTGTCAGCACCCCAGACATTGAGGCAGACCTTCGTGGGGAAGTTGCCGTCCTGATATTCCACTATGAAGTCTTGCTTTGCCCAATCGCCTTTTGATGACTTTCCGTTCTGGACTGCAAGTTTCTGGAGAAGTGTTCCTTCTAGTTCCATATTTGAAGATGTTTTTTTTGAAAAAAAGACTGACCTGAATGTAAGCAAACAGATCAGTCTTTTGTATTTGTAAATCGCTGAATTACCGATTATTCGGCAGTTTCCTCTTTAGGAGCGACTTTGTTTACCTTAACGAGCTCGATATCGAAGATAAGTGTGCTGTTAGGCTCGATGCTGCGGTTGCCGTTCTCGCCGTATCCGAGCTCTGAAGGAACGAAGAGTCTGAGCTTTCCGCCCTCACCTACGAGCTGCATACCCTCTGTCCATCCTTTGATGACGCGGTTGAGAAGCATTCTTACACCTGTTGAAGAGTGTGACTCATCGAAGGTGGTGCCGTCTGTAAGTGTTCCCTTGTAGTTTACGAATACTGTATCAGCTTCGTTTGGCTTAACATCGTTACCGGCTTCACGGATGATGTACTGAAGTCCGCTTGCTGTTACCTGTACGCTGTCAGCCTTTGCGTTCTTTGCAAGGAAGTCAGCCTCTTTCTTCTTGTTTACGGCTGCTGTGTACTCGCGTCTCTTTGAGAGATATGAGTTGAACACGTCGTTGAGAAGCTCAGGATCAATCTTGAACTGGTCAGCGTATGTTGAGTCACGATAGTCGCCTTTAGCTCTGAGGAGGTCTTTGATACCTTTTTCTATGAGTTTGTAGTTGAGTTTGTCACCGAAGTTGTAACCTTTGATGAACATACCGAAATTAACACCCATAAGGTAGCTGACAGAGTCAACTTCAGATTTTCTTGGTTTGAGTGATTCAGGGTTGACTGTGACTACTTTAGTTGAATCTTTTCCGTCAACACCTGCTTTTTGTCCGCCGTTTGCGGAGCAGGAAGCTGCGAGCGTTACAATCAGCGCTGCAGCGATGAATCTGCAAGTTTTCATTGTATTGAGTTATTTAATTTTCTCCAATTTTGGCGAACGCAAATATCGTAATTTTATTTGAAAGTCGGAAACTAAATTTTGACGGAGCGAAATAATTTATTATTTTTGATTAAAATGATTTCGTGCCTATGGATATTGACTCTGCGGACATCCATTCCAAATTGAGGGAATTCTTCGGCTATTCTTCATTTAAAGGAGATCAGGAGAAAATTATCAGGAATCTGCTAGACGGCAATGACTCGTTTGTCATTATGCCTACGGGCGGCGGTAAGTCGTTGTGCTATCAACTGCCGGCGCTGCTTTTGCCGGGTACGGCGATTGTGGTTTCTCCTCTTATCGCGCTTATGAAGAATCAGGTGGATGCCATCAGGGGCTTTGTCTCGGGAAATGACGGGATCGCCCACTTTCTGAATTCGTCTCTTACTAGGGCTCAGATCGCAGAGGTGACGGCCGACCTTAAATCCGGGGTTACCAAACTGCTCTATGTAGCGCCGGAGAGCCTTACAAAAGAGGACAACATCGCGATTCTCAAGGATATACGAATTTCGTTCTATGCCATCGACGAGGCTCATTGCATCTCGGACTGGGGGCACGATTTCAGACCGGAATACAGAAGGATACGCCCTATCGTGGATGAGATAGGCAGGGCCCCGATTATTGCGTTGACTGCAACGGCGACACCTAAAGTGCAGAGCGATATTCTCAAGAATCTTGGAATTTCCGAAGCCGGAGTATTCAAGTCTTCGTTCAACAGGCCTAATCTTTATTATGAGGTCAGGGACAAGGTCGATCCGGACAAGGATATAATCAAATTCATCAAGCAGAATCCGGGAAAGTCCGGGATTATCTATTGTCTTAGCCGAAAGAAAGTTGAAGAACTGGCTCAGATATTGAGCATCAACGGAATAAAGGCATTGCCATATCACGCAGGGCTGGATGCGAAGGTGCGTGCGGAGAATCAGGACCGCTTCCTGATGGAGGATGTGGATGTCATTGTCGCCACTATAGCGTTCGGAATGGGTATCGATAAGCCTGATGTCCGGTTTGTGATACATTATGACATTCCGCGAAGCCTCGAGGGCTATTATCAGGAGACCGGAAGGGCCGGCAGAGACGGCAAGGAAGGCAGATGTATCGCCTATTACAGTTACAAGGATATACGTAAGCTGGATAAGTTTCTGAACAGCAAGCCGGTATCTGAACAGGAAATCGGGCGGCAGCTGCTTATGGAGACTGTGGCGTATGCCGAGTCCGGGGATTGCCGAAGACGGCTTCTGTTGAGTTATTTCGGAGAGGACTATACGGAGTGCAACTGCGGTGCGTGCGACAATTGTCTTAATCCGAAGCCTCGCTTCAATGCTCAGAAAGAAATGTGTATGGCGATTTCTCTTGTAAAATCCTTGCCGGAGCATTTCAAGGTCGAACATCTCGCAAACATTCTCACCGGCATAGCAACTGCCATTGTCAAATCATATAAACACGATAAACTGAAGTTATTCGGTTCCGGTTCGGATCATCCGGTTAGATTCTGGGAAATGATTCTGCATCAGGCTATTATCAGACATTTTCTGAAGAGGGATCTGGAGTCTTACGGTTTGGTGTCCATATCTGATGAGGGGCTGAAGTTTCTGGAGCATCCGTATGAGTTGATGCTGGCGGGAGACAGGAGTTTCTCGGAGGGGACGGACGATGATGACGATGATGATGCTCCTGTGATGGCGAAAGGTGGTTCCGGAGGCGATCCTGTCCTGCTTTCTATGCTCAAAGACTTGAGAAAGTCTGAGGGACACAAGCAACATCTGCAGCCGTGGATCATATTCAGCGATGCTTCACTTGAGGATATGTCGATTATGTATCCGAAGACGCTGGATGAACTGGTGAAATGCCAGGGTGTAGGAGAGGGTAAGGCCCGCAAGTACGGGAAGCCTTTCCTGGAGCTCATATCCAGATATATAGAGGATAATGACATTTCTCGTCCTGATGATTTCGTGGTCAAGTCTATGCCGAACAAGTCGTCGGACAAGATATTCATCATTCAGAGCATTGACCGGCGGATGGACTTGGAGGATATTGCGGATGCTCGCAATATGGAAATGAGCGATCTGCTGTCGGCTATGGAAAACATCGTAGAGGCAGGGACAAAACTCAATCTGAACTATTACATCGATGCCAATGTCGATCAGGATGTTGCCGATGCTATCTTCGAATGGTTCAAGGATGAAGCGGAATCTGATTCCCTGGAGGATGCAATCAGTGCATTGGAACCTGATTTCGAGGAGTTTGAAATCCGTCTTGTCCGGATGAAATTCCTCTCTGACATCGCAAACTGATCGGGTGTTATGCCAGTTTAGCCCCGAAGTATGCGGCAATGATACCTGCGGTGATGCTACATATTATGTAAGCAAGGCATAACAACATTTGGCCGCTTCTCATAAGCGCCAACGCCTCGTTGCTGAATGTGGAGAATGTGGTGAATCCACCGCAAAGTCCTACTACCAACAGTAATCGAAGATCTGTCGGCAGGTTATTGCGGACAATCCAGGTCCCGAACAATCCGATGAGGAAACAGCCTGCAATATTCACGACAAATGTTCCCCAGGGAAATGTTACTGAACTTATGCACTTTCCTACGAGATAGCGCAGCACGCTTCCCATACCTCCTCCAATGAATACTAATAAAAGTTGTTTCATCTGTCTGCTCTTGTTTTAATAAATCGGATATTGGACGTCATGGCAGAAACTTTATGGTCTTTCCATAATGAGTTTCCGGCCTTCATAGTGGGCGAGCCATTTGAAGCCGACAGATTGGACAATGTCTGCGTATTGAGCAAAGTGCAGTCCGACCCGCTTGGCGTCGTGGGAATCTGAACCGAAACTCAGAATTTCGCCACCCATTTCGCGGTATCGCTTGAGAATATTCAAATCGAGTACGGGAGTGCGCCCCTTCAATTCCATATAGGTCTTTGTGTTGATTTCCAAGGCTTTGCCGTTCTCGGCAAGGAAACGCAGAATGGAGTCCAGAATGTCCGGGAAGTCCTTGTACAGTATGCTGGCTTCTGGGTATGGGGCGTAGCGTGTAACGTAGTCATAGTGCCCCATAATGTCGAACCGGTCGCCAAGCCAGACAATTTCCTCATAGAGAGTCTCGAGATAATGGCTGTATGCCTGCTTCCAAGTCTTACCTTCGTAATATCCGCCCCAGAACGGGTCTGTTTCGTCAAGATAGTGCACCGAAGCTATCACTTCATCGAAACTGTATTTGGCCAAATGCTCCTCAATCTTTTGCCGCTCGCTTTTCTGTACGCCGATTTCTATTCCTTTGTATATCTTGAAGTCGGCGGAAATATGCAGCCCTTCATCTTTTGGATCCGTAGCCATCTCCAAAATTTCTCCGCTCTGCACAAGTGCATTGACCCGGTCAATCTCAGCATTTCGCGCTTCTACATCGAACTCTTCCGGTACATATTTCTCGAATCCCGCCTTCATCGGAGGAACGTAGAAATCGCAATGATCAGTAAAGCAGAGGCCACCCAGTCCTTTCCGGATAGCCTCTCTTGTCGTATCTTCCACTGTAGTTCGTCCTCCGTCAAAGGAGAATTGGCAGTGGTTGTGATTGTCAAACAGCATTCTATTCTAACTCAGGCCGTCGATATGTCCGTCAACAACGTCGATTCTCAATGCTTGAGGTGACTTAGGAAGTCCTGGCATTCTGATGATGTCGCCGGCAATAGCGACAATCAGTTCCGCTCCGGCATTGATTACTATATCCTTGATGTCGAAATCGAATCCCTCAGGCGCGCCGTATTTCTTCTGGTCCTGTGAGAACGAATATTGAGTCTTGGCGATGCAGACAGGGAATTTCGCGTAGTCTGTCCCTTCGATTTTGCCGAGCATCTTCCTTGCCTCCTGGCTGAATTCGACATTGCCGGCACGGTAAATCTCTTTTGCGACATTTACGATCTTCTTCTCGATGCTTTCTTCGTCGCTGTAGAGGAATTTGACAGGAACGGACGGCTTCTCGTCTATTGTCTTGACAACCAGCTCTGCGAGTTCAACGGCACCTTCGCCACCTCTTGTGAATGCGTCATTGAGCGCAAATGGAACTCCGAGTTCTGCGCAGTGGTCACGCACCATCTGGATTTCATTGTCTCTGTCATCTCCGAACTTGTTGAAGCAGACGAGAACTGTCTGTCCGAATTTGCGCATATTCTCTATGTGCCTGTCCATATTGGCGAATCCCTTGCGTACACCCTCTTCAGACGGTTCGCTAATGCTTTCTACAGGGACATCTCCGTGCATCTTCAATCCTCTCAAGGTTGCAACCAAGATGGTCAATGACGGGTTGAGACCGCTTTTGCGGCATTTGATGTCAAAGAATTTCTCTGCTCCGAGGTCTGCACCGAATCCCGCCTCAGTGATGACGTAATCTCCGTAAGTCATAGCCATCTTCGTGGCGATGATTGAGTTGCAGCCGTGCGCTATGTTTGCGAAAGGACCTCCGTGGATGAATGCAGGCGTGCCCTCTGTGGTCTGCACGAGATTAGGGTTCATCGCGTCCAGAAGAAGTGCCACAATAGAGCCTGCAACTCCGAGGTCTTTCACTGTAAATGGCTTGTTGTCAAGAGTGTATCCGAGAAGAATGTTCTCTATTCTGCGCCTTAGGTCGTCGATGTCCTTTGAAAGGCAGAGAATTGCCATAATCTCAGACGCCGGTGTGATGTCGAATCCTGATTCCTGTACAAGTCCGTTCGCGTGCGGGCCGAGGCCTGTCACGATATGTCTCAATGAGCGGTCATTGACATCCAGCACTCTTTTCCAAAGAATCTGCTTCAGTCCGAATCCCTCAGCCTGATGCTGATAGAGATAGTTGTCCAGAAGCGCTGAAATCATATTGTTTGCGGAAGTGATGGCGTGGAAATCGCCTGTGAAGTGCAGATTGATTTTCTCCATAGGAAGTATCTGCGCATATCCGCCGCCTGCAGCGCCACCTTTCATTCCGAAGCAAGGACCAAGTGACGGCTCTCTCAATGCGGCAATCGCTTTCTTGCCGATTTTGTTCAGTCCCAATGCTAGGCCGACTGAAACCGTAGTCTTGCCGATGCCTGCCTTGGTAGGCGTGATAGCCGTTACCAGAATCAGTTTGCTCTTGTTGACTTTGTTTTCGTCAATCAGTGTGAGCGGCACTTTTGCCATACTCTTTCCATAAGGCTCAATCTCGTCCTGTGGAATGCCCACTTTCTCGGCGATTTCTCCGATGGGCTTCAGCTTGATGCTTCTTGCAATCTCGATGTCTGATTTCATACTATCAAAATTTTATGTTGTTGTGTGCGAAAAACGCAACTGCTAATTTACTAAATACCGCCGTCAATCTGAAATTAAATTTGCAGTAGAGCGAACGGAAAGGATTACTATATTTGCGAGCAATAAATATTACTTGTTATGCCGCAGGAAATTGAGAGAAAGTTCAAGGTGAAAGGGGAGTTCAAGCAATTCGCCAGGAAGGTCGTAAGGATCAGTCAGGGCTATCTCTGTTCTGTGCCGGAAAGGACGGTGCGGGTGAGAGTGCGTGACAATCAGGGATTTATCACGGTGAAGGGGCGTAGCGACGAGTTTGGGGTCAGCCGTTTTGAATGGGAGAAGGAAATCAGCGCGGAGGATGCGAGAGAATTGCTCAAGCTGTGCGAGAGGGGAGTCATCGACAAATCCCGTTATCTTGTGGATTATGCCGGCCATACGTTTGAAGTGGATGAATTCTATGGTGACAACGAGGGCCTTGTTATGGCTGAACTTGAATTAAAAAACCAGGACGAACCTTATGAAAGTCCGTCCTGGCTAGGTGAGGAAGTTACAGGTGACAGTAGGTATTACAATGCCGCCCTGTCCAAAAATCCGTATAAGGAATGGAAGTGACTTACTGCAACTTGAACAGCTGGGCTACTGCGTAGTCCTCTGTTTCAGGTGCATATACGCCGAACTTGGTGCCGTCGCTGAAGAATGCGATGCCTCCGGTCCTGCCTGTCGCATCCATAAATTCGTGTGATGCGATACGTACGCTTCCGTCAGTTACAGTGATGGTCCAGAAGAAGTTCGACTGCTCTGCGAGCACATCTCCGTACCAGAACTTGCCGACATAACCTACACCCTCTGTTACATTTCCAGGAGCCTTGAGATATGGCTTTGAGCCGAGTCCTGACATCTTGATGGCATATTGGCCTGCGAATGAACCGCTTCCGGCCTCAAGCGTAACCGCGTAATTCTTAACGATGTCATCTGTCTTGACGATCGCTCCGTCTGAGTCGCAGCCTATGACAGTGGACTCGAGGTAGCTGTTGCTCTGAGAATTGATTGCTACATAATAGCTTCCAGATGCTTTTTCAGAAACTATGAGGTATGTGCCTCCATCTTCAATCTGCGACTGCTCAGTAACTTTGACGAATTTCTGCTCTGCCGGTGCCGGAGGAGTTGACAAAGTCAATTTCATTCTGAACAGACCTCTGTCTTTAGCGGAAATGTCCATTTTGCCGTCCTCGAATGTATAGGTGCGCACGTCTGTAGTCACCTCTGCGGTAACACCGGTGTATGCGCCCTTGGCCAGGACAATGTAAACGTATTTGAAATCACGGAGCTGTGGCTCGTCAGTAAGGGTGACGGTAACTGCATTGGAAGAACCCTTGTATTCATATCCGTTTTCATAAGAAGTTGATACGGCATAGCTTCCGACACAATTCTCTGTTGTCGAGAGCTTTATGCTCTTCAATTTCTCAGATGCGTGTCCGGTGGAGTCGATGGCGATGCGGACTACAGATGCGAGCGGAACATAAGACGCGCTCACTTCCTTGCCTTCAGGAACGTTCATCAATGCGACCATAGGCAGCAACTTTCCGTTGAAATCGTCCGTGCTTTTCTGTGAGACGGTCTTCTTCATCCAGATGCGGAGGTCACTGCCGCCCACGTCTGTTGCGGAGCCGCCCCATACTACAAGCAGTTTGTTGTCACTTGTAGCTTTCGAAGAAATGTTGGCTGTGAATTTGTTGGAGTCAATAGCGGCCTCCTGGAAGCCCAGATCATAAAGGCCTTCCTGGTCGTTTGTAATGTACATTACCTTGTCTCCTTCCTTCCATACCAGATGGGATACGTCTCCCTCATAGTCGATACTGGTCTTTGTCAGCAGGCTGTTGACAGTGATGGCTCTGGTCTGAAGAGCAGGAGTCTTCACTTCGCTTTCTTTCTGGCATCCGACAAGGCACAGTAGTGCTGCGGCTGCCGTCAAATATGTTTTTATTATATATGATTTCATTGTTCAATCAGATTAGTTGTTCCACGGATCTACATCATCATCTCCCCAGTTGTCTCCATCCACGTCATTGTAGTCTGATGGATCTTTCTGGAGTACTTCAACCTGGGTCTCATCGTATTCGAGTGAGCTGTAGTTCGCTCCCGTCTTGATATAGATGTTATGAAGCTTAGGACAGTCTGTCGCGAACAGGAAGTTCATACTTCCGTTGTTGCTGAAATCCAATGTGGAAACGCTTGTGTTTCTGCAGTCTACGTAATTCAGAGCAGTGCAACCGTAGAATGAAACATAGGCGAGATTCTCATTTTTCTGAATGTGGAGTTCGCTGATTGCAGTGCATCCGCGAAGGTCGATGCGCTCCAGGTTGTTGTTCTGGAATTCGCAGGTGGCCAATTTGTCAAGACCCTTGATTTTGAGTGAAGCCAGTTTGTTGTCGTTCAGGTATGCTTCAGTGAGTTCCTTGCAGTTGCGCAAATCCAGGCTGGTAAGCACGTTTGAACTTGCGTCCAACGAGGTAAGCTGCGTCAGCTTGTCGCAATTGAGCTCTGCAAGAGCGTTTTCCTTGCAATCAAGGAAATACATCGTGGAAGCGCAACAGTTGACATCAAGTGAAGTCAGGCTGTTCTGATAGATGGCGAGACTTCCGAGGTTGGTGCAGGAGCTGAGATCTACTGAAGTGAGTTTGTTGTTGTACAGGTAGAGTTTGCTCAATGACTTGCAACCGCTGAGGTTGACAGATGTGAGCGCGTTGTCCTCAGCTTTGAGAATTGAAAGCTCAGGACAGGCGGAAACGTCCAGTGTGCCGATAAGATTTTCCTGAAGATTGAGCTCTACCAGTTTTGTGCAGGCAGATACGTCAATGGCGGTGAGGCCTCCGGTATATCCCAAGTTCAACTTGGTGAGTTTCGTGTTGTTCTTCACATCGATGGCCGTGATACCTGTCTCATAGAGGTTGAGTTCTGTCAATTCCGTGCAGGCAGTCACATCCATTGTCTTTATGCCTGTGTTTCTGTAAGCGATGAGCTGTACCATCTTTGAGCATCCTGATACATTCAGACCGGTCAATTCCGCTTCTGACGCATTGAGGTAGGTCATTTCGGAGCAATGGCTGAAATCTACGGCAGAATTGAATTTGTTGCCGCGGATGCTTGCCAGACGAAGTTTTGAACAGTTGGAGACATTGATGCTTGTCAGGCTGTTCAATGTGACGTCAAGTTCTTCAAGCTCAGGGCTGTCGGAGAAATCAATTGTCTTGATGGCGTTGTCGGCGAGTTTCACATATTTCAGCGCTGAGCAACCTTTCAGATTGATTTCGTTGAGCGAGAAATACATCCTGCTGTCGTCATCATAAGCGTAATTGTCATAGCTCCAGAGTGTTTCCAATGAAGAACATCCGCTTACGTCGATTTTTGAGATCAGGTTGTGATCCGCATAGAGGGTCTTGAGATTCTTGAGCCCGCTCAAGTTCAACTCTCCGGCAATTGAATTGTAACGGCAGTTCAATGTCGTCAGCGCCGTCATATTCTGGATACCTTCCAACGAAGTGATTTCCATTTCGGAGCAGTCTATTTCAGTGATCTGAGCGGCTTCTTCCTTGGATATCCTGGTGTCACCGTCAGTGTCGAAATTGGCTACGCAATATGCCTTGAATGCGTTGTCTGCGAAATATACGTTCTTGCTGGCGGCAGAATTTCTCGCATATTGCAGGATGGTGAAAGTCTGTTTGTCTTTACCGCAATTGACTGTGAAACTGGCTCTTCTGTCTTCGTCGCTTTCGGCGTTCTCCGAAACTGTCAATGTGAAGAATGCTGCGCCGGCCTTGCCGAATTCCGGCTCGAGTGTAAACCAGGAGTAATCCTCGCCTTCGGCTTCATCTTTTGAAACCATCCAGATGTCTTCGGCCGTGAAAAATATGTTTTCATCGGTGGCGTCCGCCTCGTAAGTAAAATTGAATTCCTGGTCCTGACTGAATGTCAGAGCTGAGTGCTTGTCCTTGTTTCCGGACTCTTTGCTGCAGCCGACTAATGCCAGAATGACTGCGACAAATGCACATAAGTGGGTTTTGTTCATATTTGTATGGTTGTTGTATTGTTCGTTTTGTATAAACATACAAATATACGAATAAGATGCAGTTTTCAAATAGGTCAGGGCATGATTATTTTACTGTGAGGATATTGTAACTGATTTTTCAGGAAGATGATACCGTCGATATGGAGGCGGGAAGTGATGCCGTAAGCGCGTGATGGCAATTCTGGGAATAGAAGTTCAGGCAATGTCCACCCGTTGCTGAAGTGGCGGGGATTTTATAAATTTGTATTTTGCAAAAAAAATATCAGATATGATTGATTTCGGTTACAAAAGCAAGTTCAGCTCCATATTGAGGGCGCTGGCTGCAATAGGTATAGGTCTGGTTATGGTATTCTCCACGGATGCCACTGTTCAGGTAGTGAAAATAATCGCAGCATTCCTGTTCGCAGCGGGCGTGGTGTCGTTTGCCTACGGCTATGTGCACAGAAAGGAAGGAGCGTTGTCACTGATGTCGCTTAACGCAGTTGTGGATATTATAATCGGCTTGCTGCTGTATTGCTGGCCGGGTTGGGTCGCGGGAGCAATCGTCACGATCGTGGGAATTGTCATCCTGATATTCGGACTGATGCAGATGTTCGCGCTCGTAGGGACAATGTCGTTGCTCGGTTCAGGCGCTTTCGCTCTCGTGCTTTCGGTAATTGCGGTTGTCGGTGGCGTAATGTGTCTGTTCAATCCTTTTTCAGAGCGCATTATGTCCATTATGGCAGGCGTCTTTCTGATATTCTATGGAGTGTCTGAACTGGTGTCGATGCGCAGAGTGGCCAAGGCTAAACACGAATATGAGATTCATTTCAACACCGACAAGCCTGCATCGGAAGATGTCCCTGAAGGTCTTGAAGATGTTAAAGATGTAGATTACCACAAGGAACGTTAGCAAATAATGATTCCCCAGGATACTGTAAATAAGATTCTGGATACTGCGGAGATTGTAGATGTCGTCAGTGATTTTGTCTCATTGAAGAGACGTGGCGCCAACTACGTAGCCTGCTGTCCGTTCCATAACGAGAAGACACCGTCGTTCAGCGTCTCCCCGTCCAAGGGCATATACCATTGTTTCGGATGCGGCAAGACCGGATCTGCAGTCGGTTTCGTGATGGAGCACGAGAGTCTTACATATCCGGAGGCGCTAAGGTATCTGGCGAAGAAATATGGCATAGAGATCCGAGAAGAGGAGGAAAGCCCGGAGGCGATGGAGGCAAGGCAGCGCAGCGAGAGTCTGTATCTGGTGATGGATTTTGCCGAGCAGTTCTTCAAGGACAATCTGAAGAGCGGAGAAGGGCGTGCAGTCGGTTATGCTTATTTCAAAAGCAGGGGACTGGAAGATGCCACGATTGAAAAATACGGGCTGGGATGGTCTCCCAAGGGCGGAAAAGTCTTGTCACAACTGGCATTGTCGAAAGGCTACAAGGCTGAATATCTCACAGCTACCGGGGTCTGCATACAACGCAATGACGGCAGTCTGATTGACAAGTTCTACGACAGGGCGATGTTCCCGATCCATTCCGTCACGGGCAGGGTCATCGCGTTCGGCGGAAGGACATTGCTGACCGACTACAAATCGGCCAATATCGGGAAATATGTGAATTCCCCGCAAACTGAAATATACGACAAGAGCAGTTCTCTGTACGGAATATATTTCGCCAAAAGTGAAATCTCCAAGCAGGACAAGTGCTATTTGGTTGAGGGATATTTGGATGTGCTTTCAATGCACCAGCTGGGAATAACTAACGTGGTGGCATCCAGCGGTACTTCGCTCACGGTCCAGCAGATAAGGCTGATCAAGAAATTTACCGAGAACATCACGATAATGTACGACGGCGATGCTGCCGGGATACACGCCGCATTGCGCGGTATCGGATTGATTCTCAAGGAAGGCCTGAATGTCAGAGTCGTGCTTATCCCTGACGGAGACGATCCGGATTCATATTCGAGAAAACATACTCTGGAAGAGGTGCAGTCCTTCATTGCCGCCAATGAACAGGATTTCATCGGATTCAAGACCGAACTGCTATTGAGCCAGGCGGGCAATGACCCTTTGAAACGAGCTGAAATAATAAATGACATAGCAGACACGATTGCCTTGATTCCTGATCAGGTGAAACGTGCGGTATATGTGCAGACGGCTGCCGGAAGGTTTCAGGTGGATGAACAGGTGCTGTATGACAGAGTCGCTTCATCTATCCTCAATGCTTTGGAAGAACAGCGTAAGGAAGATGAACGTCAGAGGTTGCGTGATTCGAGGGCAAGCCAGCCGTCACAAAAAGCGCAGGGTGCTCCGGATGAATCCATACCGCTGCCTGAGCCAGACGTGGATATGTCAGGAGATGTTGACTTGCCTGTCGAGGAAACGTTTGACAGTCATTCTGATATGCCGTCTGGGCCCGGAAATGCAGGTGCGTCGCCGTATTTGGAAAATCCTGTAACCGCTCCTGCCGAGAAAGACCTTTTGGGATTCATATTGCGTCACGGACTTGAAACTCTTGATTTTGAGTCGGATTCGGAGTATTATGACAATGGAGAATCCATAACTGTGGCCGATTTCATACGGGATGCGATAGAGGACCATCCGTTTTCAAATTCATTGTATTTGAAAACATACGATGCTTATTTCAACCTGTATGATTCGGATGATTCTCTGACCCAGGAGGATATAAAGCTTAAATTGATGAATGGGCAGGACCGAGATGTCGCAGACGTTACAGCATCGTTGATAGAGGAAAGATATCAGCTTACCGTTGTAAATTTTGTCAAATCGATGACTACTTTGTCGTCGCGCCTTGTTCTCAATGTGCCGAAGGCGATAATGGTGTATAATTCCGCTTTGGTGAAGTCGCAGGAGCAGGAGGTGTTCTCAAAGATAAGGGTGCTCAGCAGGAATTTTACCGGCAGCGAAGAACAGCAGGCGGAGATGGAAGAATTGCTGCGCAAACAGCAGAAACTTGTCGAGTTGAGAACGATAATCATGAAGAAACTCGGCAGGGTGCAATAGACGCGGAGATTATGTGAATTGTAATTCACTGAATTATAGTTGATTAAGAAATTAAAACATAATATTATGGACAATAAATTTAAAAGAACGCTAGTTACTTGCGCGTTGCCTTATGCCAACGGACCTGTGCATATAGGACATTTGGCCGGAGTATATGTGCCGGCTGACATTTACGTCAGGTATCTCAGAATGCGTGGGGAAGATGTCCTTTACGTGTGCGGAAGCGATGAGCACGGCGTGCCTATCACTATAGCCGCAAAGCGCCAGGGAATCAGCCCTCAGGATATCGTTGACAAATATCACAAGATAATCAAGGATTCATTCACCGGGCTTGGAATCAACTTCGACATTTATTCCAGAACTACCTCCAAGGTTCACGACAAGAACGCGTCTGATTTCTTCCGCAAGTTGTATGACGACGGGAAGTTCATCACCAAAGAAACAGAACAGTTCTTCGATCCGGAAGCGAAAGTCTTTCTTGCAGACCGTTATATAACAGGAACTTGCCCTAAATGCGGCAACCCGAATGCTTATGGAGACCAGTGCGAGAAATGCGGTTCTACATTGAGCCCTGAAGAGTTGATAGATCCTAAATCCGCATTGAGCGGAAGCAAGCCGGAGAAGGTCAAGACCAAGCATTGGTATCTGCCTCTGGATCAGTATGAGCCGTGGCTTCGCGAGTGGATTCTCGAGCAGCACAAAGAGTGGAAGACCAATGTTTACGGTCAGTGCAAGTCCTGGCTTGACGCGCATTTGCAGCCGAGGGCTGTGAGCCGAGATTTGGATTGGGGCGTGCCTGTGCCTGTAGAAGGTGCTGAAGGCAAGGTGCTGTATGTCTGGTTTGATGCGCCTATCGGTTACATTTCCAACACGCAGGAGCTTCTTCCTAAGTCTTGGAAGACTTGGTGGCAGGATCAGGAGACCAGGCTTGTGCATTTCATCGGAAAGGACAATATCGTGTTCCACTGCATCGTGTTCCCTTCTATGCTCAAGGCTCACGAAGGCTATATCTTGCCTGACAATGTCCCTGCAAATGAGTTCCTCAATTTGGAAGGAAACAAGATATCCACATCCAGAAACTGGGCGGTCTGGCTTAACGAATATGTCGAGCAGTTCCCTGGACAGGAGGATGTGCTTCGATATGTGTTGTGTGCAAATGCTCCTGAGACAAAGGACAACGATTTTACCTGGAAGGATTTCCAGCAGCGCAACAACAGCGAACTTGTAGCAATCTTCGGCAACTTCGTGAACCGTGCAGTCGTGTTGACTCACAAATATTTCGGCGGCAAGGTGCCGGCAAATCTGAAGCCGGAGCCGATTGACAGCGAAACATTGGCGCAGATTCCTGAATGCAAGGCCGCATTGGAAAGATATATAAGCACTTACCATTTCCGCGAGGCACTCAAGGAAGCAATGAATATCGCGCGTATCGGAAACAAATATATCTCTGATACAGAGCCGTGGAAAGTCGCCAAGACCGACCTCGACCGCACAGCGTCTATCCTCAATGTATCGCTTCAGATTTGTGCAGACCTGGCAATCGCTTTCGAGCCGTTCCTGCCGTTCTCTTGCGAGAAATTGCGTAAGATTCTCGGCGTGAGCCTGTTTGCGGGTTATGACCACAGGGCGGGAGAAGAAGGCACTTGCGGAGAAAACATCTACATGCCGGGTGAAAGCAGGGCTTTGCATACATTGCCTGCAGGAACTGCCGCTGAATCTAAAGATGGGGAAATCGTTCTGAAATGGAGTTCGCTCGGTGACAATGAACTGCTTCCGGTTGGACATCAGATCAATGAACCTGAACTGCTGTTCGCCAAGATTGAGGATTCTGTAGTCGAGGAGCAGATGACCAGGCTTGAGAATATCAGAATTGCCAACGAGGCTGCAAAGAAGGCTGCCGAGGCAAATCAGGTTACCCCGCAGAAAGATGAGGTTGAGTTCGATGATTTCGGCAAGATGGATATCAGGACGGCCACTGTGCTTGAGGCTGTGAAAGTCCCTAAATCTGACAAGCTTCTTAAACTCACAATCGACACCGGCATTGACAAGAGAGTGATAGTGTCCGGCATTGCCAAGTTCTATACTCCTGAAGAGATGGTCGGTAAACAGATCTGCATATTGGCTAATCTGAAGCCTCGTACCATCTTCGGCATCGAGTCCAAAGGAATGATTCTGATGGCGCGTCAGGGCGACGGCACTATGAAATTCATTACGCCGGCGGAGAGGCTGCATAACGGTTCCGAAATCGGCTAACCGGGGCGTAATAAAAAGCGGTCTACTGTGTTGTTATTCCACCCCTCGCCACCGCGTAAAATCAAAAGCGCTCTCTGGCGTTGTTTTCCTTGTCCAAATATCCCAAAGAGGTAGCGACCTTCGCTCAAAAAAGTAGGGAGAATTCGCTCCGGTCATCTACCTCTTTTTGAATTTCTGAACATAGTGGAAGAAGTGTATTTGGAGCGTAGCGACTGAAGGGGTGTCGGGGAATCCTTTCCCCGTGCTCCTGGGAGCTGTCTCGAAGAGACTGAGGGTAAGAAGAAAAAGAGGAGCTTTGCTCCTCCGGGACACGTGCCCACCCTCGGGCTCGTTAGAGGGAGGGGCCCACAAGCGTAGCGCAGTGGGAGAGATGAGCCGAAGGCGAATGTCTCAGGAGGAGAGCGGTCGCCGCTATAAGGCTATATCAACAAAAAAAAAGAGGGTAACTCAGTTATCCTCTTTCGCTTGTATTGATAGCCATCCACTTCAATTACTCCGTAGGCGGTAAGGCGATCAGTTGCCACTCCGTAGTCGTGCCGTTGTCTTCCACAGTGAACGTGCGCTCATAGAAACAGTCAAGTGTCACAGGGAATGAGTCAATCGTCTGCGTATTTCCGTTCAAGTCCGTCGTGGACACAATCTTCGACCCTTTCAGTCCGAGCTTCATATCCGTGATGACAAGATTGGACCTGCTGTCAATTGCGCTGTTCGGCTTTGCCTTCACCCTCAGGCTGACCTTGTGCTCTTCCGGGAATATCGCCGCGTCACCTATCTGGTTTTCGCATTTGACGTAGCGCTCCACAGACTGAGTAGCGGAAATGGTCCAAGTATATTTTCTGAAGTTTGACAGCACCACGCTGTATGGCTCGGACAAATCTATCCTTTGCCCTTCCGCAATCTTGGCGTCGTTGCATCTCGAACCCTCAGAAATCTTTACTGCCGTGATGCTCAGATTATTCATCCTGACATCCTCGCTGAGATCTACAGTGACAGTCAGAGCCTTTGAATCAATCTTAGCGGAGTTCTGTCCGTCAACCTTGAATTCAGTAAACTCCGCGGCCACTTTAGGCAAGGCAATATCATTCTGAATGCGGCAAGACGTGAATGCCATTGCCGCACACAGAACCATTATGCTGATTTTACTGTTCATAGTCCAGACTTCTTCCGGAATTAATCAAGTTCAGCCGGGTCATATACGAATGAGAACTCATCAAGGTAGAGCACACTGCCTATACCTCCGGTAAAGTAATCTCCGTACTTGCTGGCTGCACCCACAATCACTACCTGAGCAGGTTTTCTGGTGAGATCCCTGTATTCAAGCTTTATCGTGAATTGCTCGTAACCGTTTACAAGGTCAGACTTCGTGCTGGTCGTCACATTTGACTCCAGTTTGCCGTATGCAATCACGTCGCTTCCGTTCACGTCCACAAACTTGCCTTCGGAAGTGTTGATGTTGTACATCTCAGTCCTGTCGGTAAGGAATACCTGGATCTGACAGATATCGGTTTCGCCGGCGAGACTGCTGTGGTCGCTGTCCGTCTTGTCGATGGCCTTAGGAGTGTAGTCAAAGTATCCTTTCATAGCCAAAGGCCTTGAAGTGAACGGAGTACCCCAGTTAAGAGATGCACCGCTCATACCGATGACCTTCACGAATGCTCCGGTGTAGATGTTACCTGCGGCGAGGAATCCGAATGCCGTGCAGCTCTCAAGCCTTGCGGCGCTCTTTCCGTCTCCGGTTACAGCCACGTGACTGGTCTCCTGTTTCGTAGGTATCGTTCCGAGACTTGCGGTTGCTTTGTTGGCTGAATCCCAAACTGAATATCCGCTTGCATTAGGCATAGGTGCCTTTCCGCTCATATACCAGGAGTCAAAATTCATATTGTGAACCTCGGCTGCCGCTTCAGTCGTGAATGAAATCTGCTTTTTGCCGTCCTCCTTAGTGGTCACTGCGCGTACGACATATTCCGTGCTTGGGTCAAGTCCGGTTATACGTGCGGTAAATGACTTGTTCTCGGCGTCAGTAGTTATCGTGCCGTCAAAATCAGTCCAGGAATCTGCGCCCAGTTTCTTGTACTGGAGCTTGAGGCCGTCAGGAACGGATGCATTCTTGAATTCTCCGGTCACGTCAGCGAACAATGCCCAGGCGTTGACGCTCTTGGCTTCCGCTTCAGAACTTGTGAAGTCCAGAGTGAGGTCGAATTCGCGTTCTGACATCTCATCGTCCAGAACTATTCTCAAACCGTAGGCGCCGGTGTTCTCGTCAACAATCTTGACTTTGAAGTTCATCGCATACTGCTGTTTGGCAACGGCGTCGGAAATGGTTTCCGTACGTTTGAATGTCCTTCCGGCATTGTTGGTCAGTGTCAATGTCCAGGTCAATGTCCCGGTAGCGTTGAAATATCCGATTTTACCGAGAGTCTCACCGTCTTTTGCCCATTCGAGTGTGCCTTTGCCGTTGCTTACTGACAGAGACCACGCCTTGAAATTGGAATTGAAGTCATCCGTGAAAGTCGGTGCCACAAGCACATCTGCAAGAGAACAGGTAATGTCCACGTTGTTGACTACATCGGCAAGAATCTTTATCTGAGTCTCGCCGTAATATCTCGGACCGTCGAATGTGGCCGCAACAGTGTCGCGGTTCTGTGCAGTTACCTTGTAGGTAGCGCAGTTAAGTACAAGAGGTTCGTCCGCCAGCGTCCTGTGGTCGCTGATTGACTGCTTGAGTTCTTCACCCTTGTATATGTTGAGCGAGAAAGGCGTGTCGGATGTAGTGTCGTCCGACTTTGTGCTTATGATATTGACGGTGTTGTCCTGTTCTATGGCAGCCGTCAGATATCCTTTCTCTCCGGAGCCGGAGTTTTCCCTTTGGCAAGACATCGCCATCATTGCCGCTCCGGTCAGGATGTATGTTAATATTCTGTTGTTCATCGATGATATCGATTAGTTGCCCATATAGTGGAATGTCAACGCCTGAGTCAGCGTGTTGCCCGACTCGTCAGTCACTCTGAGAGTAAATGTATGGTATGAATCGGTGTCTCCGTCCGGTTTGTAAACCAGCATCATCGGCAGAATCTGTGACAATGAGAACGGTACTGAGGTCTGTCCCTTCACTGCATCTCCGGTAGGAATGTTCACCTGGGTCATCATACTTACGAATGTCGCGTCAGTATTGTTTATCAGGTCCATCGTCAGGCTGCCTGCGAGCTGGGTGATGGTTGTCTCGAAATCGCTGTAGTCTGATTTGACATCAATAAGGAATTCCTTGATCTTGTTAGGAGCGTTCACTGTCATCTCAGCTGACATACCCTCAGATTTGAGCTCTGTAACCGCGAATGTAGGGTTTGCTTCCCATACGAGTGAAGGAAGTGTAGGATCGACAGGGTCCGGGTCTGGGTCTGGATCAGGGTCTGGTGTAGGGTCCGGGTCTGGGATAGGAATCTCATCGAATCCGTCCACGATTATCTCCTGGTTGCGCTCTGACACGGTGCCGTCAAGAGTAAGCGTGATGGACTGAACCTGTCCTGTAACCTTGGCGTCAAGATTGAGGATGATATGGTCCTTAGGATGGATATTGCTGATCTTCGCCGTAAGCGCTGCAGTCGAGCCGTCGATTTCGCGTACGCCGTCAATCTGGATGTTCAACTCTGTAGCGTTGAAATATCCGTCATTGTCGATGTTGTCTTTCGTCCAGGTGAGGAAGTCCTCATTTGAAGCGGAAACTTTGATGTTGTAGCTGCTCAGCTCAGTCTTGAATGTGTCAGTGCATTTTACCGAAACTATCGCATTTGACAAAGAGCATTTTACCTCTACAGGTGAAACCGCACCTGCTACGACCGTGAAGTTCTTGGTGCCGGTGAAGAGTGGCTGATCCCAAGCCGCTACTTTGCCTTCAGGAGAGCTGGCAGTAAGAATGTAGTTGCCGGTAGCGAGGGTGACGGACTGGTCGAGGATGTCACCGTATTTATATGTCTGAGTGCCGCCTCCTTCGAGTCCGCTCTCGATCTTGATCTGGAATTCATTGAGATCGACAAGGTCTGAAGGAACCGCCTTGGTTCCCGATGTATTGATTTCCTTGTCGTTTGTATTGATGTCAGCGGTTACTGACTTCAAAACCATATATCCGAAGCCTTCTTCTTTCGCCGTGTTCTTCTTGCATCCGGCAACTACTGCCGAAATGGCAAGTATCGATAGAATAATGCGTTTCATATATTGTCTTTTTTTATTCGGGTTGATTATTCATAAGTAAGTTCTATGTCATCCACATACAGTGAACTGCCGAAGTGGCCGTACTGAGAGTCATTTCCTGCAACCTCCAGCGTCGTGTTTGTTGTGATGCCAGGAGAACTTGAGGACGAAGACTTGAATGAAATGTAGATGCTTGCGGCCTTTTTGGTCAGGTCATCCCAGCTGAAATCGACGCTGTAGTCTGTCCAGTCTGAAGCGGACGGGCCTGCGGTGTCTTCCATCGAGTTTATGACATTGCCTGAGGCATCTTTGAATTCGATCTTCACATAGAAATTCTCGCTTTTTCTAGGTGAGAACTTGTATTTGAACGAGAACTTGTCAGGCCTGCTTGCGAAACTGTGTCCGTCGGAAGAGTGGTTTCCTGAGTCATCAGCAGTGCCGATGAAAAGTTCTCCCGCATAAGATGTTCCGGATGCGACGAGGTCTGTGTTGTAGCGTCCTACGTTCACAGTATAGATATGTGCAGATCTCGCGCCGCTTGCGCAGTCCGGAGAATATGCCACTGTCGGGAAAGATTTTACACTGGTCCTTGTCGTACCCAGTATGCTTGTAGGCATACTCTTCTTGCTGGTGACTGCCCACCAGGAATCGGAAGCACTCGCATAAGGCAGGTACCAGTCCAAAGTTCTGCTACTTCCCAATGACACTGTAATCGTGATGGTTTCGGTAGTCCAGTCTTCGAATCCGGCGTTGCCCACTTGGGTGTCGTCCTCTGATTTGACAGTGACGATGTCAGTAGAGTTGTAAGGATTGTTGTTATATATAGCCCTGAACTCGTATTCTGTGCCCGGTTCGATTCCGGAAATCTTCTCGTAGTCAATGCTGTTGCCGGTTATGACACCTGTGGCGTCCTTCCAGCTTCCGTCTTTGACACGGTACTGGAGGGTATATTTTTCAGGATCTCCGTTGGTTACGGCTAAATTTACCTTGCGGAAACTCTTTGCGAACGCGTTGTTCTCGCTTACGGAGAGAGTGGCTACATTCTTGAGCATCTTCAACGAGAAATCGGAAGATGTGGTCTGAGCGCCGTTCTTGTCCTCTACGGTAAGTTTGAATGAGCCTTCAAAAGCCGATTCCTCGTACTTGGCTTTGTTTTTCATTCCGCCGAAATCAATGTACGAGTACATCGTGGTTCCGGTCATCTTGAGAATCTGGATTCCAAGATTGCTGAATATCGCTTTTGTGGCTGAGTCGATTTCGCACAAGTCAATCTTTTCAGCAACGCCTTTTGCCTTGAGATATTCTGATGTGGTCTCGAGCCAGGCGTGTGCGAATCCGGCAGGGGATAGAATGCTCACGGTCGTGCCGTCAAGGTCGTCACCTTCATAGAACTCGACTGTGCCTGCCTTCAAGTTGTCGCTGAGTGATATTTCAGGAGTCCCTGTAGCAATGTCAGTCGCGTCCAGTTCAACCTCTTTCTCCACCTTGTCAACGCTGTTGTCTATGATGATGCCGACAGTAAGTTTGCCCTGCTGAGGTTTTGTCTCTATGTTGAGAGTGACGAAGTCGTTAGGCGAGGCGTCTACGGTCGTGTGGTAATACTTCATCTTCTCGCCAGGCAATGCAGCATACAGATTTACCGTAAGCGTGCCGGCCGGAATGAAGCCCGCACGTGTCTCCGTCTGTGAGAATCCGAGGGTGTCGGATACATTCTCCTTGTCTGTAAGCACCGATGCACAGAATCTGGAATAATATGTATTCAGATTCTCGCCGTAGTTGACTGCGACTTTGACATTCGCGAGTTTGGCTGTACCGGAAACATTAACGCGCCTCTGTGAAGCGTTGATTGAGAACGGTACGATTGTCTGATAGTAAGCTGAAGAGAAACCTGCTTTGAGTGAATCTCCGTGGAAGGCAACAAGACGGTAATCTCCTGCGTTCAGGCGGATTTTTGTGTCTTTTGCGTTAGAATAGGTGTCGCGGTAAAGTCTGACACCTGTCGCTTTCTTGAAGATTTCAACCGTGAAATCCCCAATGGACGGCAACGAGTCTTCTGCCTCGGCCTTTGTCCAATGGCTATTGTCTGCATCCAAAGACAGAATCACTTCTGTCGTGCCCTCTTCAATATCTTGCATAGAGGAGTTGCAAGCATAGAGAAAGATGGCTAAGGTGCAGATAACCAATAATCTGCAATAGTTCATCAATAACTCTAAATAAGTAACAAATCCTCAAATTTATAATAAAATTATTCTATTTGCAAATTTGTGCGGAGAGGTTGCGGAATCCTGCAAGGAAAGCCTTGATGTCCATACGTTTCTTGCCTGCGAGCTGCAGATCGGTGATGGAAATTGCTCCGTCTGAAGTGGTTATGGCGAAGAAAGACTTGCCGTCGCTTAGTATTGTTCCAGGTGCAGGCTTCTGTGCCGAAACTCCGTTTCCGCCGTTTGCGGTACGGGACAGCATAGCGGTAAAGTCATCGCCTTCAACCTTTTCGCCGAAGTAAATTTTCAGCTGTACAGGTTCTGCTCCTTCAGCCTGAGCAAGCTCGGTGAATGCGGCAGGATATGGACTCAGACCTCTTATGAGATTATAGATGTTCTTTGTAGAGTCATTCCAGTTGATATGGCAAAGCTCGCGAGTCAGTTTTGGCGCAGGCTTGAGCACCTCTGAACCCTGGATGAAGCTGCGCTGCACGCGAGTCTCGATGTTCTTCTCGATTATTCCCTGAACGGTCTGGAGCACGAGTTCCGCTCCGATCGGCATAAGTTTGTCGTGCAGAGTTCCGGCTGTATCCTCCGGAGTTATTCTGCATTCCTGTCTCAGCATTATGCCTCCGGTGTCGATGTCCTTGTCAATCATAAAGGTGGTGACACCGGTCATTCTCTCGCCGTTGATGATGGCCCAGTTGATAGGGGCTGCGCCTCGATACTGAGGCAGAAGTGCGGCGTGCAGGTTGAATGTTCCGAGCTTCGGCATAGACCAGACCTCTTCCGGAAGCATTCTGAATGCGACAACTACGAACAGGTCCGCGTTGAGAGCCTTAAGCTGCTTCAGGAATTCCAGGTCCTTCAGTTTGACCGGCTGCAGAACAGGGATGCCCTGCTCGACTGCAAATTTCTTGACTGCGCTCTCGTTGACTTTCAATCCGCGTCCGCTTGGCTTGTCTGCGACTGTGACGACGCCTACTACTTTATATTTGGCATCGATGAGAGCCTTCAGGGGAGCGACCGCAAATTCCGGCGTTCCCATATATACTATTCTGGTCTTTCTGAATGTGTTCATAAATTTACTCTTGATTTTTCTCCACCACGATCCGAAGTTTTCGGTGTTGAAGATTGCCGAGTCGTGCGCGGCTTTCCACGTGAAGTATGCCCCGAGCGGACCGAGTACAAATGTCGATATGAATACGCCTTGAGCTGCGGTCACGGCACCGTCTCTTGCCAGTTTGGTTCCTGTGATGTCAACGACCCAGTAAAGCACGAAGAACAGCACGGCTATGATTGCCGATACCCCCAGTCCTCCTTTTCTGATGAATGCTCCCAGAGGGGCGCCGATGAAGAACAATATGAAGCAGGCAAGGGCCTCTGCGAATTTCTTCAGCCTTTCGACGTCGGTACGTCTGAGGATGAATACATAACTGTAAACGTCGTTCTCGTAGTTTGCCACGGCGTTTTTGTATTCATCGGCCATACTTGCGGCCTTCTGGTAGGCTCTCAATTCCTCGTCATCGCTTTTCCAGTTGCCGAAGTCCTTGAAGTCGAAAGGCGTCTGACTCTGGTAATGCGATGCTGTATCCAGCTGGTTGGCATATCTGAGAATCCTTCTTGACAGGAATCCTGCTGTGTTTGAGACTCTTGCGGAGTCGTTGAGATGGCTAAGGGAGTCCTTGCCGTGGTTCAGCTGCTTCAGGTTCATTGCGCGGACCTGGTCTCCGAACTTGGCCTTCTCTGATTTCTGGAAAGCATAATTCTCCAGTGGGATGATCATATCCTGCCTCCTGAAATTGATTTTCTGAAGCTGGAGTGACGTGTCCCTATAGGTCATCTTGTTGGTTTCCTGATAGTTGATTCCGCTGAACATCTGGAATATCAGGTAATCCTTGGACTCTGACATCTTGAGTATTGCCGAATCCGCGATGGTAACGCTGATATTGCCTTTCCCTGCAGTATGGTCATAGACCAGAACGCCGTGCATTATTCCTGTCTTGTCATCCTTGGAATTTACACGGAGCACATAGCCGTCGATGCCGTTGTAGAACGTGCCGGTAGGAATGTTTATCTCCTCCTTTGTCTTCAGGATGTCGTCGCGCAGGGTGTAGATCTTATTGTATGAGACCGGCACCAGGTTGTTTGCGGCGAAAAATGCCAGGACGCTGATGACTGCCGCACAATATATTATAGGTGTGAGCACCCTAGTCAGCGAGATTCCGGCGGATTTCATCGCTATGAGCTCGTTGTTCTCCGCCATCTGGCCGATGGTCATCACGGAACTGAGCAATGTGGCGAGCGGGAGTGCCAGAGGCAACATCGTCGCGCTTCCCCAGCCGAGGAATTCCAATATGATTTTGAAACTCAAGCCCTTACCGACGAGCTCATCAATGTACAGCCACAAAAACTGAAGCATCAGTATGAAAACAACGACCATCAGGATGCCGAAAAACGGCCCCAGAAATGATTTCAATATGAAACGGTCGAGTTTCTTCATGCCGATGCTTGCAACTGGTATTCAGTCTGTCGTCTCCGGACCTTATGCCGTGGCGAGCTCAACAAGTTTTGCGAGAGCGTCATCAAGCCCTGCAACATTCTTGCCGCCTGCCGTAGCGAGTCCAGGCTGTCCGCCACCGCCGCCGAGGATTGCTTTTGCTGCCTCCCTTACATCTTTTCCGGCATTCTTGCCTTTGGCAACAAGATCCTGAGAGTACATAAGCACGAGGTTAGGCTTCTCCGCATAAGCGAATGCCGCTGCAAGCACGAAGTTCTCAGTCTGTTTCTGCAGAAGTCCGGCAACGCCTTTGACAATGGCCGGGTCTACGGAATTTGTGAATTTGACTACTTTTATGCCGTTGATTTCTTCTGCTTCGCCTGCCAGTTTGTTGGCAAGTTTGGCGGTCTTTTCCTGAACGAAACTTTCGATTTCCTTCTTATATCCGGCATTCTCGTCTATGAGCTTGTGAATTGCCTCGGCCAAGTCAGGAGTGTTGTTGAAGAACGCTTTTGCTCCTTTGAGTGCGCCGGACATTGCTCTCATCTGCAGCCAGGCAGCCTCGCCTGTCACAGCCTCGATACGTCTTACCCCGGCTGCCACCGCACCTTCGGAGAGGATTATGAACATTCCGATCTGTCCGGTTGCCTGCGCGTGAGTACCGCCGCATAGCTCCACGGATTTTCCGAATTTGACAACTCTTACCTTGTCACCGTATTTTTCACCGAACAATGCGATTGCGCCCATAGCCTTTGCCTCGTCCATAGTCGCATCCCTCTTTTCCTCAAGCGGATAGTTGGCGCGGATGAGTTCGTTCACCCTCTTCTCTACCTTCTCCAGCTCATCGTCTGTCATCTTTGAGAAATGTGAGAAGTCAAAACGCAGATAGTCAGGGCATACGTATGAACCTTTCTGCTCCACGTGTGTTCCGAGAACTTCACGGAGCGCTTGGTCCAGAAGGTGCGTTGTCGTATGGTTGTTCGTGATTTTCAGTCTGCGCTCAGCATCAACGTGCAGCGAGAATGACTCGGAGCAGTCTGAAGGAATGCGCTCTGCAATGTGTATGGTGAGGTTGTTCTCCTTGATTGTGTCGAGAATGTTGATCTTCTCTCCGCTTTCGGATTCGATATATCCGGTGTCGCCTATCTGGCCGCCCATTTCCGCATAGAAAGGCGTGCGGTCGAATACGAGCTGGTACATCACCTTGTTCTTCTGCTTGACCGTGCGCTGTTTGATGAGGCTTACGCCGTCGAGGTCAGTGCAGTCATATCCGAGGAATTCCTCTTCTTCTCCGCTGTGGTACTGAATCCAGTCTCCGAACTCGTTGGAAGTGGCCTGGCGGGCACGCTCTTTCTGTTTCTGAAGTTCGACATTGAATTCATCGAGATCCACCTTGAAGCCCTTTTCCGATGCGATGAGCTCGGTGAGGTCGATAGGGAATCCGTATGTGTCGTAGAGGACGAATGCGTCCTTGCCGCTGATGACCTTAGTGTCTTCAGATTTGGCAAGATAGTCGTCCATCAGTCTTATACCTCTGTCAAGGGTACGCAGGAATGCAAATTCCTCTTCCTTGATGACGCTTTCGATAAGCTTCTGCTGTGTTCTCAACTCAGGATATGCGCCTCCCATATCATCGGCGAGCTGCTGCACGAGACGGCAGAGGAAAGGCTCGTTGAATCCGAGGAAGGTGTAACCGTAGCGGACCGCCCTTCTGAGAATACGGCGGATTACATATCCGGCCTTCACGTTTGACGGAAGCTGGCCGTCGGCGATTGAGAAACTTATGGCGCGGATGTGGTCGGCAATGACTCTCATTGCGACTTCTACCTTGTCTGATTCGTGGTACTGATGTCCGGAGAGCTCCTCGATCTTGCTGATCATTCCTGTGAACACGTCAGTGTCATAGTTGCTCTTCTTGCCCTGCAGAACCATACAGAGTCTCTCAAAGCCCATACCCGTATCAATGTTGTGGGCAGGAAGAAGCTCCAGTTCTCCGCTGGCTTTACGGTTATACTGCATAAACACGAGATTCCAAATCTCGATTACGAGCGGGTTGCTCTTGTTCACAAGCTCGCGTCCCGGAATCTTGGCGATTTCCTCGTCGCTTCTGAGGTCGATATGAATCTCGCTGCAAGGGCCGCAAGGACCTGTGTCTCCCATTTCCCAGAAGTTGTCGTGCTTGTCTCCGAGCAGGACGTGGTCTTCTGGAAGGTATTTGAGCCAGGTTTGACGCGCTTCTTCATCCATCTCGGTTCCGTCTTCTTTGGAACCTTCGAATACGGTGGCGTACAGCTTGGTCTTGTCAATCTTATATATATCAGTGAGAAGTTCCCAAGCCCAGGATATCGCCTCTGTCTTGAAATAGTCTCCGAAACTCCAGTTTCCGAGCATTTCAAACATTGTATGGTGGTATGAATCGTGTCCTACTTCCTCAAGGTCATTATGCTTTCCGCTTACCCTCAGGCACTTCTGCGAGTCTGTCGCGCGGTGCGATTTAGGTGTGACATTGCCGAGAAAAATATCTTTGAACTGGTTCATTCCGGCGTTCGTGAACATAAGGGTAGGGTCATTCTTTATGACCATAGGTGCTGAAGGTACAATGGTGTGCCCCTTGGATGCGAAAAAATCCAAGAATTTCTGTCGTATTTCGTTAGATGTCATCATAATGACTTTATTTAGAATCAACTGTTAAAGTAAACCCTCTTTCCAAGCCGGAGCAGTCTCGAAAATTCAATATGATAATATCCGTGAGACTCCGGTTTTTTGGCCAAATTTTGGCAGACTGCAAAATTATAACTTTTTTCTCGGATTTCATTATCTTTGCGAGATATGTCAAGCTTCAGGAAATATAAACTGAACCCGGAAACGCTGCTATATGAGATTGAGAAAGTCTCGGCGAAGTCGCGTGTCCTGAAGTCGCTGATGCTGTTGATAGTCAGCCTGGCTCTTTCCGGAGTCTATCTTTGGGTGTTTACGTCAGTTCTTGGACTGGAATTGCCTAAGACGGTATGGCTCAAGAAGATAAATGCCAGGTGGGTTTCCAAAATGGAACTGATGAACAGGCAGCTTGACGTCTATGACGAGACTCTGCAGGGGCTCAGTATCAGGGACGATGAAATCTACCGTAACATCTTCGGTATGAATACAATACCTGCTGAGGTGCGCAATGCCGGGTTCGGCGGAGTGAACAGATATGCTTTCCTCGACAATATGCTGGGAAGTCCTCTTTTGAAGAACACTACGATGCGTCTGGATATGCTCACGAAAAAGTCATACGTCCAAAGCCGTTCGTTTGATGACGTGGAGGCGTTGTCTAAGCGTGCCGGGGATATGGCGTCCTGCATACCGGCTGTGATTCCTATTTTCCCGGACAAGAGCAAGTACAGGCTGTCAAGCACATTCGGCTACAGGTCCGATCCTATTTCTGGCAAGAGAAAAATGCACACCGGATTTGACTTCGCCTGCAAGCCAGGCAATCCAGTCTATGCAACAGGCGACGGCGTTGTGGCTTCCGTGTCTTTTGACCTCTTCAACTACGGCAATTCTGTGATTATCGATCACGGATTCGGCTACAAGACAAGATATGCGCACTTGAAAACCGTTTATGTGAGCGAGGGAATGTCCGTCAAGAGGGGAGAGTGCATCGCCGAAAGCGGCAATACCGGCAAATCTACCGGTCCGCATCTGCATTACGAAGTGATGTACAAGAGCGGCTATGTGAATCCCGTCAACTATTTTGACCTCGAAATGCCGGAAGACGAATATAAGGCTATGATCGACAAGGCTTCCAAAGAGTCGGACAATATTATGATAATGGGTAAGAATATCCCTAAAATCAAGAAATAGCGGAGCTTATGAGTAACAGATATATATTCGACCGCGATTTCAATCTCCGCAAAGTCACCCATTCGATAGGGGAAATCATCTGGACTTGCCTCAAATGGATTATTGCGTCCGTATCGTTGGCGTCGTTCTGCTACCTGCTGTTCTCATTCGTCATCAGCACTGACGAGGAGAAGCGGTTGCGCCGTGAAAACAGGATGTATGAGAAGCTCTATCCCGAGCTGAAGAATAAGGCGGAGCTGCTGAGCGATGAGATGAAAGACCTGCAATACAGGGACGCTACCATATATAAACAGATATTCAACGCGAACGCACCTTCAGTTGACCCTCAGAGCGCGGATCTTTTCGTGTTCGCCAACGATTCCATAGCCGACAAAGACATAGTTGAATATACTCAGCGCAAGGCCTCGACCTTGTTCCAACTGGTTGACAGCGTGAATGTCAATCTAGACGGCATACTTGCAGCCTCAAAAAAGTCTTCGGGGAAATTCCCTCCTATGGCGGTGCCTGTGAGCGGCTTGAAATATGCGCAGGTGGGGGCGTCGGTCGGAATGAAACTCAATCCTTTCTATAAGGTTCAGACTCAGCACAACGGAATCGACCTTATCGTGGGGCAGGGGACTCCTGTGCTGGCTTCCGGAGATGGGGTTGTCAGGGATGTCCGCAGGTCCGGCAAAGGACTCGGAAATGTAGTCGAGATTGAGCACGAAGGCGGGTTCGTGTCGGTATATGCGCATCTGGACGAAATGTCCGTTAGGAAAGGCGAGACAGTGAAAACCGGCAAGAAAGTGGGCACGGTAGGGGTATCCGGAAATTCCTTCGCCCCGCATCTTCACTATGAAGTGCATAAGGACAGCCTGGTTCTGGACCCGGTGAATTTCTTTTTCGCTTCATATTCCCCGGACGAATATATGAAAGTGGCTTATATGGCCGCGACAACAGGTCAAAGTATGGATTAGTTATGGAAAAGCTCTTTTATTCAATCGGCGAGGCCGCTGAAATGCTCGGAGAGAATGTCTCTCTAGTGCGCTATTGGTCAGACACTTTCAGCAAGTTTCTCAAACCGCATCGCAACAGCAAAGGCAACAGAATGTACACTGCTGACGATCTGGATGTTCTCAAACAGATTTATCATTTGGTAAAGGTCAACAAGATGACTCTCGAAGGTGCCAAAAAGAAGATGACCGAGGACCGCAAAAGCGTCGAGAGCCGTGTCAAGGCGGTGGATTGCCTGAAGGCGATACGTACTCAGTTGGATGAAATAAGAAAGACTCTATAATTATGACTGTCAAGGATATAACTGACGTCCTCGAAGCGTTCGCTCCATTGGGGATTCAGGAGAAATGGGATAACAGCGGGCTGATAATAGGCTCTCCGGCTTCTGCCGTGCACGGAGTTCTGGTAGGATTTGACTGTACTCCGGAACTCGTGGACGAGGCCGTGTCCGCAGGTGCGGATATGATCGTGACCCATCATCCTCTCATTTTCGGAGGTGTCAAGAAAATTTCGCCCGATGACCAGACCGGCCTGGCGATAATGAAGGCGATTTCCGCAGGAATAGCAGTTTATGCGGCTCATACCACAGCGGACAAAGTTCTGGAAGGCGTAAGCGGCGCGATGGCTAAACGTCTGGGACTGAAGAATGTGTCGATACTTGAGCCGGACGGTGACCGGGCAGGGCTTGGTGCAGTGGGAGATCTGCCGACTCCGGTCTCATCGGAAGAAGCAATCCGGATGGTGAAAGAGAAATTCTCCCTGAAATGCCTGAAATGCTCCAAGCCGATATCTTCCAAGATTTCAAGGATTGCGATGTGCGGGGGCAGCGGAGCATCTCTCATTTCCGAAGCTATGGCTTCTGGAGCACAACTATATATAAGCGGAGATATCTCATACCATCATTTCTTCACTTCAGGCGACTTTATGATTATGGATATAGGACATTTTGAAAGTGAAGTGGACATAGTGGATATTTTATTTTCCTTGTTAACGAAAAATTTTCCTAACTTTGCAGTTCGCAAAAGTGGCGGGCTGGATGAAAGTAATCCGGTCTGCTGGTTTTAAGGGTTACCTAGTGTAAATTATATATAATTCAAAATATGGCCAAGAAAATCAAGAAAGTTGAAACTCCTATTGACCAGAGAGAGACTTTCGTATCTATTCAGAAAAATTTCGCTGACTCGGAGATGAGCGTCGAGGAGAAGCTCAGAACATTGTATTCTCTGCAGGAGGCTGATTCCGCTATTGATAAGATTCTTCAGCAGAGAGGTGAACTTCCGGTAGAAGTCGAGAATCTGGAGAATGAAGTCGCTGAATTGAAAGCTAAGGCTGTGCAGGTAAATGCCGAGATTGATGAGGCGAACGAGGCCATCACCGGTTACAAGCACGAGATTGTAGTGTGCGACACTACGATTGAGAAATATAAAAATCAGATGGATTCCGTCACCAACAGCCGTGAGTATGACTCACTTTCAAAAGAGGCTGAGAACCAGGAACTTCTGAGGCAGATCGCGCAGAAGAAGGTGGCTGATACCAAAGATGAGATTCTTCAGAAGAAGACTGTTCTCGCAGACTTGAAGGAAGAGATCAGCGTTCGTACAGAAGACCTCAAGGCAAAGAAAGAGGAGCTCGCTCACATCGTTGAGGAGACATCCAAGGAGGAGAAGGCTCTCCGCGCAAAGAGAGACGAGTGCGCCGCACTTATCGATGCCAGGACTATGAGCGCATACGAGCGTATCCGCGAGAGCGAAAAGAATCACCTTGCAGTAGTAAGCGTATATTACAGCAGCAGCAAGGACAGCGAGGGTGTGGATGCAAAGAACACTGACGTAAGAAAAGGCATCAGTGACGGTACATTGAGCGGCGCCTGCGGCGGATGTTTCAACACCATCATACTCCAGCGTCTTCTTGACGTTTATTCAAACAAGAAGCTCGTTATCTGCGAGCACTGCGGCAGAATTATTGTCAGCGACGAAATCGCGGGCAAGGCTTAAGCTTGACGTGAATCTTAGCTTCTTATGCCTGAACTGAAAAAGAAATCCAGAAGCAAGGCAGAGAAAAAACCGAATCTAGACTCTCTTGGGGCGGAAATGGGTACAAAACCGCCTCAGGCCGTAGATTTCGAGGAGGCGGTTCTCGGAGCGTTGCTTATTGAGCCGAGTTGCGTGGACGAAGCTATGGAGGAACTCACTCCGAGCTGTTTCTACGAACCCAAGCACCAGATGATATACGAGGCTATGGTAAAGCTCGTCAATGAGCACGTTGCCATAGACCTTCTTTCGGTTTCCCAGAAACTCAAGGAGATGGACAATCTCGAGAAGATCGGGGGAACTGTCACTCTTGCAACCCTTTCCCAGAAGATCGGTGCTGCGGCTCACGTGGAGTATTACATCAAGATTCTCAAGCAGAAGTGCATCCAGAGGGATCTTATCACGGCTTCGTATGACATCCTCAAGGCTGCGTACGATGACTCGGTCGGTGTAGATGACCTCATAGACAATTCACAGTCAAAGATTTTCGCCGCCATCCAGAACAATGTGAAGAAGGATGTGCAGGACGTGGGTTCCGTATTGAATAACGCGATGAAGGAAATCGAGGAGATGCAGGGACAGTCCGGCATCAGCGGTGTGCCTTCTGGCTATGCAAGCATTGACAGATACACGCTCGGATGGCAGAAATCCAACCTTATCATCTTGGGTGCGCGTCCTTCAGTGGGAAAGACAGCGTTCGCGTTGAACATCCTGAGAAATGCGGCAGTGGACAACAATATGCCTGTCGCGATATTCTCGCTGGAAATGTCAGCGCTTGAATTGGTCAAGCGTCTGATGACCACGGAGTCGGAGCTTTCCGCAGAGAAAATCAAGGGTGCGGAGAAGCTTGACCAGAATGACTGGGAGCAGCTGCATTACAGCACCAAGGCATTGGCGAAGGCGCCTCTATATATAGATGACACGCCGGGTATTTCCGTGATGGAGTTCAGAACCAAGGCGAAACGTCTTGTCAAGTCCAAGGGAGTGAGATTCATAATCGTCGATTATCTTCAGTTGATGCAAGGCCCTACCGAGTTGCGCGGAATGCGTGAGCAGGAGGTTGCGGCGATCTCAAGAACGTTGAAAGCCACTGCCAAGGAACTCGAGATACCTATTATGGCATTGTCTCAGTTATCCCGAAACTCAGTGCAGCGTACCAACAGCAACAATCGTCCTATGTTGAGCGACTTGCGTGAATCCGGTTCCATCGAGCAGGATGCGGATATCGTGCTGTTCGTCCACAGGCCTGACGCAATCGGTCTGGGAGATACTGTGGAAGACAGAGAATATACAGAGATAATCATAGCGAAGAACCGTAATGGCCAGATCGGCACGATCCCGATGAAATTCAAGGGCGCTCAAGTCCGTTTCGTCGAGGAGAGCGACGGATTGGGTACCAATTACGAGTCCGCAATGAATTCAGATCTTGGCGCCGGCGGATTTTCAGGACCGCAGTCGGGCGGAGATCAAGGTTTTCCTGATATGGGATTTCCTTCCGGAACAGGAGAGTTCAGTCATAACGATTTCGGAAACTTCTGATGAAAGCGCTGATTACCAACTCTATATTGGCATTGCTGATGTTCTGTCAACTGTCTGCAGGTGCAACTGAACCGTTGAAGGGGGCGAATTGCATCCCAGTGAAAAGCCTTGCGGAAAGCAAGTTGGCTTACAAAGGCGGCGAGAAGTTGGAGTTCGTAATCCATTACAAGTGGGGAGCCATCAATTCTGACGTGGCAAAGGCGAATGTGAAGCTGGACACTATGACGCTCAACGGCGTGCCGGTGTTCCATTGCTCCGTCTATGGCAGGACAGCGAGATTCTATGATATGTTCTTCAAGGTCAGGGAAGATTTCCAGTCCTGGTTTACCAGGGACGGCATTGTACCGGTGAAATTCATCCGAGACTCAAGGGAGGGCAATTATTATGCTGTCAACAAGTATGATTATATCTGGGAACCGGACGAGACCAAGCACATAGAGGCGGAGCTGGAATCTTCCAGAAAGCCTGTCAGAAACGAGCAGATTGCGCTTACCGGTTGCACTTATGACCTTCCCGCGCTGTTCTATATGGCGCGGAATATGAATTTCGCCAAGGTGAAACCCAATGTGAAATATCCGATGACATTTGTCATCGACGACGACATATATAACGTGTATTTCATCTGGCTCGGAAGGGAGAAGAAAGCGATCAAGGGGGTAGGAACCGTGCAGACGATGAAGTTCGCCGCGAAATTGATTGCAGGAGACGTTTTCGGAAGCGGCCAGGATATGTTTGTCTGGATCAGTGAGGACGAGAACCGTATTCCTGTTTATTTCGAGGCGCCTCTGCGTGTCGGAACTGCAACTGGATGGCTGTCGGACTGGAAGAATCTCAAGCATCCGTTCGACTCCAGAATAAGCACGAAATGATGATGAAAGGAGAGATTTCACATAAGGGAAAGGTCCTTGAGGTCACTGGCTCGGTCATTCGCGTGGAGATGATTTCCAGCTCCGCGTGTTCGGCTTGTCACGCCGCAGGTCTCTGCTCTATGGCGGAGTCTGTCAAGAAAACGGTGGAGATTCCGCGTGCGGGGAACGACGGATATGCGCCAGGCGAGGAGGTGGAGTTGCTTCTTACGCCTTCAATGGGTATGAAAGCAGTTGTGCTGGCGTATGTGATTCCGCTGTTTGTGTTATTGATAATATGTGTATCCCTGTCATATACGGGAATGCACGAAGTTTATATAGGTATTGCAGGGCTTTCGGGTATCGCAGTCTATTATCTGGCAGTTTATCTGCTCAGGGACAGGCTAGCGTCCGAGTATGTTTTCTGCATTAGGAAGAACAACAATCTCAATTCAGTAATAAGATGACTTCAACAATTATTTGGACAATCGTGGTTATTGCTGCTCTGGGGCTTATTCTGGCAGTGGTCCTGTATCTTGTGGCTGAAAAGTTCAAGGTAGAAGAGGACCCTCGCATAGAAGAGGTCGAGAAAGTGATGCCAGGTGCCAATTGTGGCGGCTGCGGTTTTGCCGGTTGCCACGCTTTCGCTGAGGCGGCTGTCAAAGCGCCGAATCTTGACAAGAATTATTGTCCTGTCGGTGGCAATGCGGTAATGCAGAAGGTTGCGGCTATTCTCGGCTATGAGGTAAAGGAAAAAGCTCCTATGGTGGCTGTAGTCCGTTGTAACGGTACCTGCGAAAACAGGCCGAAGACAAATGAATATGACGGATACAAGTCCTGCAAGGTCAAGGCTGCGCTGTACAGCGGAGATACAGGCTGCCAATTCGGCTGTCTGGGCTGCGGTGACTGTGTGGAGGCCTGCCAGTTCGGCGCTCTTTCTATGGATGAAAAGACAGGACTTCCTGTAGTGGACGAAAGCAAGTGTGTGGCTTGCGGCGCCTGTGTCAAGGCTTGTCCTAAATCCATCATTGAGCTTAGGAACAAAGGACCTCGCGGTATGCGCGTCTATGTGTCCTGCGTAAACAAGGACAAGGGACCTGTTGCCCGCAAGGCCTGCAAGGCTGCCTGCATCGGGTGCGGACTCTGCGCCAAAACTTGTCCTCACGAGGCTATCACCGTTGAGGGTAATGTCGCATACATCGACTATACGAAGTGCAAACTGTGCCGCAAATGTGTTGTGGTATGTCCTACAGGCGCAATTCACGATGTGAATTTCCCTATACCTGTTGACAGGACAAAGAAACCGGCTCCTGCGGCAAAACCTGCTGCAGCACCCGCTGCCGCAAAAGCCCCGGTTGCAAATGCTCCAGTAGCTGAAAAGCCGGCAGTAGCCCCTGCGGCTCCGGTTGCAGAAAAGTCAGAAGTTAAAGAATAAGGAGAACCGACAATATGAAAAGAACATTTTCAATAGGTGGTGTACATCCGGCAGACAATAAGATTTCACGCGGCTGTGCGATTGAAGTCCTGCCTACTCCGCCGACTGTATATCTTTCAGTAGCACAGCATATCGGCGCTCCTGCAAAACCGATTGTCGCTGTCGGAGACAAAGTCAAGACAGGCCAGCCTATAGCTGAGCCGGGAGGATTTGTCTCAGCATATATCCATTCATCCGTTTCGGGTACAGTCAAGTCCATAGGACCGCGTAAAGATCTTGCAGGAAACGTTCAGACCTGCATCGAGATTCAGGTGGAAGGTGATGAATGGGCAGATGGCATCGACAGGACAGATACTCTTGTGACCGAGTTTACCGATGACAACAAGGTCATAATGGAAAAAATCAAGATGGGCGGAGTCGTAGGTCTCGGCGGAGCTACATTCCCGACCCACGTGAAGCTTTCTCCTCCTCCGGGAAAGAAATGCGAGATGCTGATTATCAACGGTTGCGAATGTGAACCGTACCTGACATCCGATTTCCGCACTCTCCTCGAAAAGGGCGAGCAGGTAGTTGTCGGTACAGCCATCATCAAGCAGGTTCTCGGCGTGGCTGAGGCTACAATCGGCATTGAGGACAACAAGCCTGAGGCAATCGAGCATATCGAGAAAATCCTTGCCGATTTCCGTAAGAAATCTTCCAAATTCGACGGCATCAAAGTCCTCAGCCTGATGAAGAAATATCCTGAGGGCGGTGAGAAACAGCTTATCGACGCCGTTATGCACCGTCAGGTGCCTTCAGGTGCGCTTCCGATTGACGTAGGCGCTGTGGTTCAGAATGTTGCGACCGCGCTTGCGGTATATGACGCGGTTCAGAAGAACAAGCCTATCATTGACAATTCAGTCACTGTTACGGGTACTTGCCTGCCTGCTGACAAGCAGCACAACTATCTCGTCCGTGTCGGCACACCGCTGTCGTACATAATCGAGCAGATGGGCGGCGCTCCTGACAATGCCGTTAAAGTGATAAGCGGTGGTCCTATGATGGGTAAGGCTATCGCCAACTTGGATGCTGCTACGCTTAAAGGCACTTCAGCCCTGCTCTTCCTGACTGCAGCGCAGACTGAGCGCAAACCGGAAGGAAACTGCATCAGATGCGGCAAATGCGCTGAAGCTTGTCCTATGGGACTTGAACCGTATCTGTTGAACAGGCTTGCCCGCCACAATATGACAGAGGAACTGGAAGCCAATGCAGTACAGGATTGTATCGAATGCGGATGCTGTCTGTACAGCTGTCCTGCATACATTCCGCTTCTGGATATTATCAGACCGGCTAAAGGTCAGGTGATGGGCATTATCAGGGCAAGAGCCGCAGCCGCAAAAGCAGCCGCAGCAGCAGCTCAGCCGGCACCTCAAAAATAAGTTGAACGCTAAACCAACAATATACGATGAATAGACTTTTGGTTTCACCGGCTCCGCATATCCACGCGGCAGTTTCCACCAAGTCGCTTATGCGTGACGTGGTCATTGCCCTGTTGCCGGCTGTCATCGTCTCGGTCATTTTCTATGGCCTCGGCGAAATCGTTGTTCTCGGTGTGAGTGTGCTCTCCTGCATCCTCATCGAGTATCTCATAACAAGATTCTTATTGAAGAAGCCTTCTACCGTCTGCGATTATTCTGCGGCCGTTACCGGAGTACTTCTGGCTTTGAACCTGCCTTACACGACTCCTTGGTGGGTTGTGCTTATCGGCGCATTGTTCGCCATCGGCGTAGTGAAAATGACATTCGGAGGCATTGGACAGAACCTTTTCAATCCTGCAATCGCAGGCCGTGTGTTCCTGCTCGTGTCATTCCCAAGTTATATGACAAGCTGGAGTATGCCTAAGGGACTCTTCGGAGTTGACGCGGTTTCAGGAGCTACACCTCTAGGGCTCATCAACGAAGGCCTTATGGGAGGACAGACTGTTCCTGAGATAATGTCAGCGAACGGACTTTCATACGCGCAGATGCTGTTCGCCAATCTCGGCGGTTCTGTAGGTGAGATTTCTGCTCTTGCATTGCTCGCGGGTTTTGTATATCTGCTTATCCGCAAGGTAATCAAGCCTTACATTACACTTTCAATTTGGGGTACAGTGGCTCTGGTGTCATTGATATTCTGGCTTGCGGCTCCGGACAGATTCACCGACCCTCTGTTCAATCTCCTGTCAGGAGGTATGATTCTCGGTTCCTGCTTTATGGCAACTGACTATGCGACATCTCCAATGTCGGTTAAAGGAGGTATCGTCTATGGTATCGGAATCGGTTTCATTACATTGATGATCAGATATTTCGGTTCATATCCTGAAGGAATGTCATTCGCCATTCTCATTATGAATGCGACAGTTCCTCTGATCAATATGTGGTTTCATCAGAAAAAGTACGGGAGGAAATAACAATGGCAGCTAAATCAACATTGAAAAATATGGTTGTCTGTCTGTTCGGCACGACTCTCATCTGCTCAGCCGTATTGGCCGGAGTATATGCCGTGACTGCCGAGCCGATAGCGAAAACTAATGAGGCGTTGCTGAAAGCATCAGTAGCTAAGGTTCTTCCTGAGGGAGGTGAGATTTCTGACGCTATGCCTTGCGAGGTAGGCGGACAGCCGTCCGAGTGCTATCAGTGTACCAAAGACGGCGAAGTCATCGCAGTAGCTGTGAAATCTTCGGTCGTAGGTTTCGGTGGACCGCTTGTGCTTATGGTCGGAATCCTCAGCGACGGCACTGTTTACAATACAGCTGTCCTGTCACATAGCGAGACTCCCGGACTCGGTGCGAAATGTACTTCTGATGAGCACTTTATGGCTCAGTTCAGAGGCTTGAACCCTGAGCAGAAGAAACTTTCCGTCAAGAAAGACGGCGGTGACATCGATGCGATAACAGCATCCACCATCACTTCCAGAGCTTACACACTTGCAATCGACAATGCGCTGCATTCATTGACAATATTGCCTGAGGAAGGCGGCGAACCTGTCGTTTCAGAATCTGTTGCAGAATAAGGAGGATAGAACAATGACAAAATTACAACTTATCACTAAAGGACTTGTCAAGGACAACCCTACATTTGTTCTTATCCTTGGTATGTGTCCTACATTGGCGACAACGACATCCGCAATTAACGGACTCAGTATGGGTCTTGCGACGTTGTTCGTGCTGATTCTTTCGAATATGGCGATTTCAGCCATTGCTCCGGTCGTTCCGGACAAGGTGCATATTCCTGTATATATCGTGGTTATAGCCACGTTCGTGACTGTGCTTCAGTTCCTTATGCAGGCTTATACTCCGGCAATCTATTCTACGTTGGGTCTGTTCATACCTCTTATCGTCGTTAACTGTATCGTGCTCGGCCGTGCTGAGGCGTTTGCCAACAAGAACGGAGTCATCGATTCAGCTCTGGACGGACTTGGAGTAGGTCTCGGATTCACCTGTTCACTTACCGTCATAGGTCTTATCCGTGAGATTCTCGGTAGCGGTTCCGCATTCGGATGCAAGTTCATTCCGGGCGACGGTATCCTCGCGTTCGTGATGGCTCCAGGAGCTTTCCTAGTGCTCGGCTACCTGATGGTGTTGTTCAATAAGTTTCTCAAGAAATAATTAGGGTCTGATTATGGAAATATTACTTATCATAATATCAGCAATATTTGTAAACAATATTGTCCTTGCTCAGTTCCTCGGTATCTGTCCGTTCCTGGGCGTTTCCAACAAGCTTTCTACTGCGACAGGTATGTCTGCTGCAGTCTGCTTCGTGATTACATTGGCCACACTCGTGACATATCTTCTGAACAATTATGTCCTTGTGCCGCTTCAGCTTGAGTTCCTGCAGACTATCTCGTTCATTCTTGTCATCGCTGCACTTGTGCAGATGGTTGAGATTGTGCTCAAGAAAGTCAGCCCGTCACTTTATCAGGCTCTCGGAATTTTCCTTCCGCTGATCACTACCAACTGTACGGTGCTCGGTGTCGCCATTACCGTCGTTACCAAGGAGTTTACATTCGGTTTGCCGTCACATATGCTCGGACTCGGCGAGGCCATCCTTTATGCCTTCGCTACGTCAGTCGGCTATGGTCTTGCGATGATTCTGTTTGCAGGTATGCGTGAGCAGCTTGCGCTCAGCAATGTTCCAAAGGCATTCCGTGGCATTCCTATCGCGCTGATTACCGTAAGTATCCTTGCGATGGCGTTTATGGGATTCTCCGGTATGGTCAAATAGCAAGAAGCGGTGTTGATGCAAATCAACTTCTAAGAAAATTGCTATATTTGCGCTGAAAACGTGTATTTGGCTACTGAATGAAATTCAAAAAGCCTCTAAATCTGGTTGCGGATATTCTGTAACCGTAAATTTTATAGAAAATGAAAAAAGCAATTATTGTTATTGCAGCCGTGTTAGGTTTTGCAGTAATGGCTTCCGCCCAGCCTAAGGCTATCGGTGGAAGACTCAGCACTTGGGGTGGACTTGAGGTTAGTTACGAGCACTATCTCGGAAATCCTAACTTCCTTGAAGTCAATGTCGGAATGAACTGGTATGGTGGCGGCTGCGGTGTAGATGCTACAGGTGTCTATAACTTCACTTTCGCTCAGCCAGCCTGGACTCCAAGAGGAAATTGGGCTTGGTATGCAGGTCCTGGTCTTACTCTCGGTTCTACTCACTACAATGACGCAAGCAACTTCTTCTTCGGTATTGTAGGTCAGGTAGGTCTTGAATACACATTCTGGTTCCCGCTCCAGCTTTCAGCAGATCTCCGTCCTGTATTGGGCTTCTGCGATGGCGAGTTCTGGATGAACGGTCTGTTCGGATTCGCTCCGACTCTCGGCATCAGATACAGCTTCTAAGTCTGGAAACATAAATTTCGTAATTGAACGCTTGGCTGGTTTTAGCTCCGATTGCGCTTGAGGCGCGAGGTGCCTCAGAGGTGTAAGGTGGCAAACTTTAGAGATTGTTCAGTACGAAGAAGATATAATGGTAAGTGGTTGGCTGAAAGAGATTTTGGTCAGCCACTCATTGATTTGTAAAAGCTTTACAAGCGATGAATGGAATTGGAAAGAAAATCGTATTTGCATTGAGTCTGTTGGCTGCATCCGTAATGCCCCTTGCCGCCCGCTCCTACTCCTATATGCAGCAATTCTCCGTAGATGAAGGACTTCCGCACACGGATGTATCTTCAATCCTACAGGATGAATACGGATATATCTGGATAGGAACATATTCCGGTTTATGCCGATACGACGGAAACCGCCTTCAGTGCTGGGATATGTCCAATTCCATTCTTCAAAGTTCCAGAATACGTTCCCTATTGCTTTCCGGTAATCTGCTTTACATCGGAACAGAAAACGGAGGCATTACCATCTACGATACACGTGCTGAAAATTTCTTCAAGAATATCGAAGTTCCGGGCAATTGCGTGAATTGTCTGTTTCATTCATACGACGGAAAATCGGTATGGGCCTGCACCAATGATGCTCTCTTGCAGGTGACTATAGATGGTGAAAGCTGCAACACCTCATCATACTCTTTGCAGAGTTACTCCAAAGCAGGGTGTGCGGTAAGTACGGATGACCTGCTGATAAGTGCGTCGGGAATTCTCGGCATTTTCAGTAAACAAGACGGATTCCGTAAAATAAAGGACGGACTATTCGTGAATTCATTTTTGAGGCTGTCGGAAGAACAAGTTATTCTCGCAGCGTCTCAAGGTTCTTATATCTACGATTTAAAGAGCGAAGATATAATCTGTCTCAATCAATTCGATTCGCGAAGCGCGTTTCTTGCCGATGATGGAAAAGGCTTCATTGTCTGTACGGCGCATCACGGAATTCTTTATTATGACAAGAATTTCTGGCTTGCGGATGAAGTAGTTCCTTGGAATGCTTCATCTCAAAGCACTGACATAGAACTGTCTACTATATTTTGTGACGATGCCGGGGTCCTCTGGTTGGGAACTAACGGCAGCGGATGTTTCAGAAGTACTAAGACGGGCAGAGCGTTCAAACTTTACCGGCCTTTTCCCGAGGGAGGATGCCAAATTGTCACTATGTTTGTTGATAGCGCTGACCGCCTTTGGGTGACTTCGCGAGACGGCAGAGTGGCTGTGCTTCAGGGAAATGAATTCAAGCAGCTCGATTCCCGTTCGCTTCATTCATTAAGTTCTATGCCTATTTCAGCTGTTTATGAAGATGGGAACGGTAATATATTGCTAGGCGCTTGGAACAACGGAGTCTCTGAGATAAGGGAAAAAGACGTTGAAAAAGCTTGCGAAGGGAAGATCTTTCAATTGAACAGGCTGTCTGAACTGCCTTCGCAACTGAGCGTATATAAATTTGCCGCAGACACATTCGGCAGGCTTTGGATTACGACCGATAACGGCGTATATCGTTCCGGGGCATCCGGCATTCATTCGGAGTGGGACAATCTGCGTTACTCCAGAAAGGATACTTCCACTATAAGCGATAATTTCACAACTGACATTCTTATAGACGGGAAGAATGTATGGATAGGCTCACGTGCCAGTCTTAACCGGATAACTCTGTCAGACGACGGGGCAGTCATCAAAACGGAAAGGATTTATGTGAGAGCGAAAGACAGTCTGGGCGAATTCGTGTCGTTTATCCATAAATCATCAGATGGCTCGTTATGGATCTCCATACTCGGACTTGGCTTGGCCAAGATGACAAACGGGGAAGGCGAATACGGATTCAAGTTGTATAACAAGAACATTTGTCCGGACTTCGTCAACAATGAATTCGAGTCGTTGCAGGAAGACGTTCACGGTAACTTCTGGCTTGGAGGATTCGGAATTACCAAATTCTCTCCTGAAACAGGAACTGCCAGGGTATATACGCGTAAGGACGGATTGCAAAGCAATTCGTTCAAGATATGGGATTCCGCCGCATTCTCGGATGGGCGTATGGCTTTCGGCGGCATAAACGGCTTGAATGTCTTTTCACCGGACGACATAAGAAACAATGAATATGATGTTAAAGTAAAGATAACGTCGATAGGAATTAACGGGGAGGAAGCTGCTGAAAGAACAAAGCCTCTTAAACTCAATCATACGAAGAATAATCTTGTATTCGGATTTTCTTCGATGAGTTACAGCGTGCCTGAGCAGAACAGGTAC